>JAHFUU010000507.1 GCA_023264915.1 Microthrixaceae bacterium
TGCCGTGCAGTCGGCCACCGAGCGTTCGCGCCAGCTGGGCGCAGAGGACCCGCTGCGATAGGCCAGCACACCCTCCGGCGTGACCAGCCGTGGTGTCCGCCCTCCTCGGATCCGGACCGGTGGGCTCAGCTCAGAACGAAACGGTCTGGGTCGAGGTCCTCCGGATCGAGGTCCTCCGGATCGAGGTCCTCCGGATCGAGGTCCTCCGGATCGAGTCGGCGACCAACGCCGCCAAGGAGCCGCCCGCTCGGTTCTGGCAAGCTCCGCGGAGCCGGTCAAGCCTGCTTCGGGTAGTGGGCGAGGGTGCAGGAGCAACGTGAAGAACAGCAGCCACTTTTGCAACATCGCAACCTGGCTGTAATGTTCGGCGTGCATATGGCGCAACGACCTGCCGAGCCGGGGTTCTTGACTGTCGCCGAGGTGGCAGATCACATGCGCGTCTCGACCATGACCATCTACCGGCTCATCAAAGCAGGCGAGCTGTCTTCTGTGCGCGTCGGGAAGTCCTACCGCATTCGTGAGAGCGACCTGGACGACTACCTCCGCAAGCGCTACACCGAAGCCGGCTGAGGTCAGCGGGCCTCCATGGCGCTGGCATATGACACCGTCACGTTCATCTCGGACTACGGCCTCGACGACGAGTTCGTCGGGATCGTTCACTCCGTGATCAGCTCGATCGCGCCGGGCGTCAAGGTCATAGACATCACTCACAACATCGCACACTATGACGTCCGTGCCGGGGGTCTCGCTCTTGCCCGCAACACGCCCTACCTGTGCCCAGGCATAGTGCTGGGCATCGTTGATCCGGGTGTCGGGGGGATGAGAAGGCCTGTGGCAGTAGAGGTCGGGGATGGATCCTCGGTGCTGGTGGGGCCCGACAACGGGTTGCTGGCGCCGGCCGTGGCGATGTGCGGAGGCGCCAGCCGGGCCGTGGAGCTGACCAATGGCGCCTTCCAGCTCGACGCCGTCGGGTCGACCTTCGCGGGCCGTGACGTGTTCGCGCCGGCGGCCGCCCATCTGTGCAACGGTGTCGAGCTCGATGACCTGGGGGAGCTCATCGATGCCGGGTCGTTGACCCCTGGCCTGTTGCCACTGAGCCATGGCGATTCGACAGGCCTGCAAGCCGAGGTCCTGTGGGTGGACCGCTACGGCAACGCGCAGCTCAACCTGGAAGCCGACGAGCTCTCGGGTCTCGCCGACGTTGGTGACCTGGTGCGGATGGTGTTCGGCGACAGCGTTCGAACGGCCCGCAGAGCCAGCTACTTCGGTGACCTCAGCGTCGGCGAGATCGGGTTGGTGGTGGACTCATATGGCCTCGTGGCCGTAGCGATGGACCAGGGGTCTGCGGCCCCAGCACTTGGGATCCACGCGGGCAGCCAGGTCCGAATCGAACCGTTGAGCGACGAGAGCGGCATGGGTGGCGGGACGTCGGTGGACTTCACGCGCAGCCGGAGGGAAGGTCCGGGTGAGAACCCGTGAGGAAGGGAACGACGATCACCCTCGCGGTCTTGATGATCCTCATCCTGGGTGCTGCGTTCTTGCAGCTGTTCGTGCTTGCTCGTTGATCAGCCTCGCCTCGCAGAAGGCTCAGCTGTTGGTTGCGAGGCGGTCGCGCGTGAAACGGCGGCCGTTGACGCCGACCAGAACCAATGCGATGCCCCAGATGAACGCCCCGACCAACACGACTGCCACGGGTGGTGCGAGCAGCAGGCCAGAAGCCTGCGCCGCGACGAGGAAGATGAGCGGGAGTATCACGGCACCCCCGAGTTGGTTGGCCTCCTGGGTCGTCTTCGCGCGGGAAGACACGATCACCAACAAGCCGAGGGCCAGCAATGCCACCGCTGGCGCGACCCACAACATGACGATTGTCCACTGCGTGAAGGGCAGGAAAGGACGACCGAGCACGGGCCAGGCCACGACGTTGCATATCAGCGCGTACAGGACTGCCCCGGTGAGGGTTATCGCCACAGCGGGGATGAACGCTCCCAGCACCTTCGCGGTGAACAGGTCCCGGTCCTCGATTGGCAGGTGAAGGAGTCCCTCGAGCGTGCGGCGCTCCTTCTCGCCGGCGAACGCGTCCGCGGCCAGCACGGCCGAGACCATGAGGGGGATCACCAGCAGCAAGGGCGACAGGAGGTAACCGAGGACCAGCACCACGATGCGCGATCGCTCCGGCAGGTCGAGGATGGGCTGGACCATGTCACGGACCAGCGGCGAATCCAAGGCGTTGGTCACCTGGTCGGTCGGGGCGGCCCTGGCAAAGGTCCCCAGCCCCAGGGGCATCACAACCATCAGCAGCGCCGGTACTGCGATCATCGGGATCATGATCGCCTTGGATCGCCGCACGGCGGTCAGGTCCTTTGCCATCACGATGCGGATGGCTGTCCAGTCCCGGCGTCCTCTGCGGGCATGGGCTTGCCCTCTTTGTCGTTGCGGTGCGGCGGCACGGGGGTCTTCGAGGACGGTCACGAAGCCACCCTTGCTGTGTCCGGAGGCCTACGTCTCTTCGACGCGAGGTCGCGATGATCGCTGCTGGCCTTGGTGGGTCCGGGGGGAGCTGTGCGGTCGCCCGGGCCGCGGCTGAGGGTGCCTTGGTCGACTGTCATGTCTTTGCTGCTTGGCCGAATGCTTCCGGGTGCCTCTCGCTGGTCCAGTCAGCGAGGCTGCGACCCAAGAAGGCATCGGTCAGTTGCTCGCCGGTGCGAGCCACGATTCGTCGCTCGATCTCGAAGTACACGTCTTCGAGCGTGGGGGGATGCGCATGTGCCTCATAGACCGGGATCTCCAGACCCACCAGCAATGCCACGACACGTGCGAGGACCTCGCGGTCAGCGATCCGCATCCAAAGGCCGCTGGCGCTAGGGGTCACCTCGAACACGCCCTTGGTGCCCGAAACCTCCTCGACGGTGCCGGGGTCCAGCGGACGGCCG
>JAHFUU010000508.1 GCA_023264915.1 Microthrixaceae bacterium
ACCACGCACACCCTCGTCGTGGTGCACCACGAGGGGATCGCCCTTCCGCTGAGGAACCTCAACCGGAACGATCTCGTCGTCCAAGAGGCCGTCCTTGGCAGCCCGGGCCGCTCTCTGGTGTGACTTGGCTGCAAGATCGTCCTGGGCCTCGCGGCTTACGCCTTCGGAGGCCGCGTACTTCTCTGTTCCAGCTCCCATCGCCACCTGATCGAAAGCGCAGAACAGGCCGTCATGCATCATCGAGTCGACGACGGTCTTGTCACCAGCGCGGTACCCGGCACGTGCGCCGGGGAGGAGGTAGGGGGCATTGGTCATCGACTCAATGCCGCCAGCAACAACCACCTCTGCATCACCATCGCCGATGAGCTTGTCAGCCAGGTAGATCGCGTTGATGCCGGAAAGGCAAACCTTGTTGATCGTCGTGGCTGGCACCGTCATGGGGATTCCAGCGTTGACCGCCGCCTGGCGTGCGGTCATCTGCCCAGCGCCAGCCTGGAGAACCTGGCCCATGAACACGTAGTCGACCTGTTCAGGCACTACACATGATCGCTTGAGCGCAGCAGAGATAGCGAAGCCCCCCAGATCACTGGCCGCGAAGCCTGCAAGTGCACCCGAGAGCTTCCCTATAGGTGTGCGCGCGCCTGCGATGATCACGGAACCGGCCATTGGCTTCTCCACTTCCCCGAGAGAGGATCCTTGCCTGGGGCTGCGGCACCAGGCCCTGTTGGTCCTCTGGAGTGTAGGGACCTCTGCAGAAAACCAACCAAACACCGGCCAACCACCTGACAGGCCGGCCAGCTCCCCCAACTGGCGCCGGCAATGACCTGATCCGCGCGATCAGCGTGAAGGTGGTGCTGCGGGGTCGCCTTCTTGGGGAGCCGACCGGGAACGGCGCGGCGTGGAGTGCTCGACTGCTCGCTCGACGGCTGCCCTGACGAGGTTGGAAACCGGGTCAGGTCCTGGGGTCTGGATCGGCTCAGCAACCGTTGGCGTGGCCGGCGCGGGAACGCGGGCGGAGGCATCGGAGGTCATGTCGGCGCGTTCGGGCAGTGCTCCCGTGCGGACTGTCGGCCGGGACTGGCTGAGATCAACCACCGGCCTCGACTCTGATCCCGTCAGGCGTTCGATGGCTCGCTCGAGATCAGCGCGGGCCTCTTCGAGCCTCCGTACAGCATCGTGCTCGTAGCGAACAACGCGATCGGCGTGCTGGGAGGCCACTCGCTGGATCTTCTCTGTTCGAGCCTGAAGGCGCTGCTCAGCGGCGGCCCGGAGGCTTGCTGCCTCCTCATCCGCCTCAGCAACGATCCTGGCCGCCTGGTCCTGGGCTGCAATCAGAACACGCTTGGCCTGCTCGCGGATGAGCCTGGCGTCATCTTCGGCCTCGCGCCGACGGTCAGCCGCGGCCTTCTCGGCGCCGGCCCGGATCGCGATGACCTCATTGTCGGCATCGGCGCGCAGGCCAGCGGCCAGCGCCTCAGCGGCTTCGAGGATGCGACCGACATGCTCGCCAACCTTGGCAAGATCAACTGATCCATCCTCGGAGGAGACGAGCGCGGCGTCGGCCTTGGGTGCAGCTGGTGCCTCGGGCGCCTTCGCCACGACCACACCCACGGGGGGCATGACCGCGTGCTGGGCGTAACGAAGGGTTGCCGCGGTCTCGACAAGGAACTTGTGCACCTCGCCGCGGTCATAACCCCAGTCAGCGATGGGGAAGGTGCGCCGCTAGATCTCATCTGGTGTCAATGCCACCTGCTGCGACCTCCCTATCGAGCACAAGGTGCTATCCAGTCACCTGGTGGTCACCGTGCTCGCAATGTAGACCCTGGCCCGCAATCACTCCGACTCACTTGACCCTGCTCGACCTGCCTGCACCGAGCGATCGTCATCCGAAGGTCGACGAAATAGGACCTCAGGTCATCAAGGGCTACCTTAGCGAACGCGGAGCGTGGTGAAAAGACCATGTTCCGCCAACTCATCCTCCCTTCACCGAACTTCGACAACCGATCGTCGATTCAGGACCCGCAACCGCCGGGTCCCCACGGGGGCTGCGCCCCCGACGCATGGCCTTCGGCCATGCTCCCCATCACCGTCGGGCTCCCTGGCGGTCGCGCCGCCGGACGGCGCTTGCCACATGGACTACAGATCGTCGATCTGGGACCCGCAACCGCCTATCCTCAACCCAGCAGGATGACCGGGGGTTCGGGCCTTGCCCAGCCAAACACGCAACTCCAGACCCAAGGAACCACGGAGGTCGCGCGCGCGACGCGACGCACGCCGGCAGCGGCGACTTGGGTCGATCACTGGCGCGACGACCGTGCCGAGGCGCAAGACGCCCAGGCGCTACCGCGAGGCGTTCTCTCCCGAGCATCCCCTTCCGCGGGGTGTCGAGTACATCCCCTACCGCCACGCCGTCTCCCAAGCCAAGAAGCGGCTACAGCATGCACCGCTCGCCTACCTGATCCTCGCCATCGCCTGGATCGCAGTTGGTGCCCTCGAACTGGCCCTGGGTGATCCCCACCAACCCGTGCTGGTGGGAGGGACGATCGTGAGCTTCGCCGGCTTCGCCATCTGGAACATCTACGTGATCATCCGGATGCGACGAGGCCATCCCAGCGGATCGGTCTGGCGCTACGGCTTGTTCCTGTGGCCAGATGCTCTCGTGGTGCTGCCCGGGTCGGGTCCCGTGATCGTCGTACCGGTGGCGTCCATCGACTCGATCAGCTCAGGCAGGGAGACCGAGTCCACAGCAGCTGGCATCGCCACCGGCCGTGTGGTCCGCGTAGGCGCGACCAGCACCTCTGGCGACAGCGTTGCAATCACAATCGACGATCTCGGGGCCATGCCGGCGCCCCACCTCGTGCGCACGCTCGAGACCTGGCGAACGGGTGTCGAACCAGAGTTGCTAGCGGCAGCGTCCACCGCGGGCACTT
>JAHFUU010000064.1 GCA_023264915.1 Microthrixaceae bacterium
GCGCGCTTCTGGCAGAAGGTCCTGTTCGACCTGGGCCATGTGCACTCCGATGAGCCCTACCATCGTCTGTTCAACCAGGGCTACATACAGGCCCCCGCATTCACCGACGAGCGCGGCGCCTACGTCGATGCGACCGAGGTCGTCCAGGATGGGGACACCCACCTGCACAAGGGCCATCCGGTCCGCCGCGAGTACGGGAAGATGGGCAAGAGCCTCAAGAACAGCGTGACCCCAGATGAGATCTACGCGGAGTACGGGGCTGACACGTTGCGCCTGTACGAGATGTCCATGGGACCCCTCGACCAGGACAGGCCATGGGACACGACAGCGATAGTCGGGTCTCACCGCCTGCTCCAGAGGATCTGGCGGATGGTCGTGGACGAAGAGACCGGCCGCACACGGGTCAGGGACCAGGATCTGGACCCGACCACGCAGCGGCGGCTGCACCAGATGATCGCCAAGGTCCGCTCGGACATGGAGGGCCTGCGGTTCAACACCGCCATCTCGGCCATCACCGAGTTCAACAACCACCTAACCAAGACCTTCGCGGACTCGCCCGTTCCTGCCGGGGCGGTCGAGCCGATGCTCTTGCTGCTCGCCCCTCTGGCACCCCATATCGCCGAAGAGCTGTGGTCACGCCTTGGTCACCGAGAGTCGCTCGCGCATGAGCCGCTGCCAGAGGCTGACCCGGATCTGGTCGCCGAGGACACCGTAGAGATGGTCATCCAGGTCAACGGCAAGGTGCGTGACCGGGCGCAGGTGCCTGCGGGTGTGAGCGGTGCCGAGGCCGAAGCCTTGGCTCTTGCATCACCCAAGGTTCAGGCGCACCTGTCCGGGGGGCAGCCGCGCAAGGTCATCGTTCGCGCCCCCAAGCTGGTCAACGTCGTCGTGTGACCGGTATCAGGCGACCGGGGCACCACCCATGGTGGGCTTGATGAACTTGATCGAGAACGGGTAGCGGTACCACTCGCCCTTGTTCGCTGCCATCGATGCGATGATGCCGAAGGCGATCACGGCGACGAAGGTCGCGATGTATGTGAGTATCCCGATGATGACCAAGAACAGGACCGCCGAAACCAGGTAGGCGATGAGCATCGTGAACTGCCAGTTGAGGGCTTCGATGCTCTGGTCCTCGACGAAGGGATCTTGCTTGCCGACGGTGAGCCAGATGATCAGCGGCCCCAGGAACCCGGTGAAGATCCCAAGCAGGTGGGCCAGCATCGCCATCTGGGTGGGATTGGAGACCGTGCTCTGGCCGGGGACATAGGGCTGGGCGCCACCGGCTGCTCCAGCTTCTTGGAACTGGCCCCATTGCTGGCCGTCCCACCATCGAAGCTGGCCCGTTTGCGGATCTGGATACCAGCCTGGCGCTTGCTGCCCGCTCTGGGTGGGATCGCTCATGTCTCAAACCTCGCTGCTAGGGGAACTGCTCGATTCACGGTGAAACCGTACATGACAAGCTCACGCAAGTCGCACATCCTCCATGATCGTTCAGCAGATCACGGGAGCGACCCCGCACATCACGGTCGAAGTGCAACAATCTCAGAGACGTTCTAGCTTCTGCACACTGATCTGCGCGGGCCCGGGGGAAGGAACGAGAGATGACCCAATCACGAGCCAGATCCGCTGTCGCCGCGGCAGCCGCACTGCTGTTCGCCGTCTGGATCGCTTCGTGCTCCAGCAGCTCCACCACCAGCACCGGCGATGACACGCCGGCACTTCCCACAGCTACCAGGAAGGTCGCGACGACAGGCACCGCCCCGCCAGAGCAGTGCACCAACGAATCCATCACACGGTCGGCCGAAGCCAAGTACCCAGAGTCCAAGCTCGAGGACCTGGGTGTCACCCTGAGCTTCGGCATCGCCACGATCTTCCCCAAGGAAGGCCCCAAGAAGGGCGTGGTCGGGTTCTTCTCCGCCAGCACCGAAGGGTGCGCCCTCGTTGCCGAGGCAGACCCGGCAGGTGACGTCCAGGCCGCGGCGCCACCGGAGTTCCCCAAGTCGCTCATCGACGAGTGGAAGCGCCGTTACGCCGATCCCACCGCCACCACCACATCCACCAGAGCGCCCACCACCACAACGGGCGAGGGTTGCGTGAACGAAGGCGACGCGGTGAAGTGCCCGTCGACCACGACCACTGCCAAGCCCACCACCACTACAAGGCAGACCACGACGACCTCCAGACCCACCACCACGACCGGACCCCCGCAGACGATCATCATCCGGTGATGGGCCTCGGCTGCCGGTGGATCACCAGGTGTGTGAGTCCAGAAAGGCCGAGATCAGGTTGACGGTCGAGTGGGGGTTGTCGCCCGCAGCCAGGTGACCGGCCCTCTCGACCGTGGCCAGCTGGGAATCTGGTATCAGCGCGGCGACCTCCTCGGCGCCTTGCTGCGACAGGACGTCTGACGCGGCACCTCGCAGGACGAGCACCGGGCAGGTGATCGAAGCGGCGGCTTCACGCACGCCGCTCAGGAAGTACTCGACGTAGTTGGTCGGGTCAAGGTCGTCTCCCACCCCGCGGACCCGCCTGCTGAAGCCGTGCTTCCAGATCCAGCGTCCGTCGCCGCGCTGTCGAAGGTTGCGCGAGAGCGTCTCGGGCCGGACGTTCTGGCGCTGTGGCAGGTACTTGGAGATCTCCACCGCTGCTTCGTCGAGTGACCCGAAGGACTCGTGGGCACGCATGAAGTCGATGATCCTCTTGACGCCGTCGGCCTCGAGCCGATGACCGACATCTATGAGAACCACCGCACCTACCGCTGCCGGATGCGAGGCCGCGAAACGGATGGATGTCAACCCACCCAGGGAAGCTCCGACCAGGGCAGCCCGGGGCATCCCGAGCTCGCTGAGCAACGGCGGGAGGCTTGCCGCGATCGCCTCCGGGCCCAACGAGCCTCGAGCCTCCGGGACGATGTCGTCGTCGATGTCGCCGTCGATGTCACCATCGATGTCTTGCGGCTCCCCGTTTGAGCGGCTGGTCACGGGTGCACCTAGACCGTCTGAATCACCGTGGTCGGGAAGGTCGGGGGCGACGATGTGGTAACGGGTTCCGAGAGCGGCACCGAGGTCCTCGAACATGTAGGCCGTCTGCCCACCCCCATGGAGGGCGAGAACCGGCGGGAGCCCGCCGTGGCCCCATTCAAGGAAATGGACCTGCCGATGGTCGACCAGCATGAACCCGCTGCGACCCTTGCGAGGGATGTCGTGGCGGGGAGCGAGCGCGTCGAGAGGCTCCGGCAGGGATGCCGCTGTCATGGCTACCTCCTTCGAGTAGGGACCCAGCCTGGGTTCCCTCACAGAACCAGCACGTTAGCCGCCAGGTTGGCCCGCTCGAGCGCTCTGGCATCGCGCGCCGATCAGGCGAGTACGACGCCTCCGTTCGCGATCATCTGCTCGATCTCGTCGACCGGCTTGGGTCTCGAGAACAGGAATCCCTGCGCGTACTTGCAGCCCCACTCCCTCAGAACCGTCGCCTGCTCTTGGGTCTCCACGCCCTCTGCGACCACGTCGAGGTGGAGGGTCTTGGCCAGGCCGACGACCATCTCGACGATCGACGCATCTCGGCTGCCGGTGCCGAGCTGGGAGACGAAGCTGCGATCGACCTTGACGACGTCGATCGGGAGCCTGCACAGGTAGCTGAGCGACGAGTAGCCGGTGCCGAAGTCGTCCAGGGACAGCCGCACACCCAGAGCCTTCAGGTCACTGAGCGTGCCTTCGACAGCAGCGACGTCTTCGAGCAGCACGGTCTCGGTGATCTCCAAGGCGACGCACTGGGGATCGATCTCGGCCTCGTCCAGCGCCCGGCTGATCGTCATGACCAGATCGGGCTGGGTGAGCTGGCGAGCAGACAGGTTGATCGCGACGCACATCTTCTGCTCGGTGCCCTTGTAGGTGCGCTGCCACTGCGCTGACTGGCGGATCGCTTCGGCAAGGATCCACTTGCCCATGGGGACGATGAGGCCGCTGTCCTCGGCGATCGGGATGAACTCACTCGGAGGAAGGAGGCCCAGGTTCGGATGGTTCCACCGGACGAGGGCCTCGAACCCGCAGATGTCGAGGCCGTCCAGCGCCACCACGGGCTGGTAGTGGAGCTCGAACTCGTCGCGCTCGATCCCGTGGCGCAACGCGATCTCTGTCCGGCGCTCTGCTTCGACCCAGGCGCGCATCTCCGCGTCGAACACCTCATAGCGGGTGACGCTCCCGGACTTGGCTCGACCGGCGGCGACATCCGCGTTGGACACGAGGGACTCCGCTGTACCCATCCCCTCGGGAGCGAAGGCGATGCCGATGCTCGCGTTGACGAAGGCCTCCTCGCCGCCGACCATGAAGGGCTCATTGACCCTCTCGATGATGTTCGTCGCCACCTCGACAGCGTCGCCGACATCATCGAGGTCCTCCAGGAACGCGACGAACTGGTCGTTCGAGAACCGGGCGATGGTTCCCGACTCCCCGGCGGTGGCGCGCAGGCGCGCGGCAACCTGGAGGATCAGGTCGTCGCCGGCGCGGTGACCCAGTGCCTCGGTGACGAGCTTGATCCGGTCGATGTCGACGAACAGGACCCCGACCGACGTCGCGTGCCGGTTGACCCGGGCCAGGGCCGACTCGAGCTGGGCGGTCAGAAGGGCCCGGTTGGGAAGCCCGGTGAGCGGGTCGTGGGTGGCGAGGTGCTCGAGCTCCTGCTCGAAGGCCTTCCGCTCTGACATGTCACGGATGAGGCCGGTGAACAGGCGGCCCTCACTTGTGTTCAGCTCGGTTATGGCCAGCTCGACCGGCACGAGGGCGCCGTCCTTGCGGAGGGCGAGGATGGAAGCGGCCTCGTGGCCGATGAACCGCGCCGGCGCACCGGCCAAGTAGTCACGGAGGTGTCCCGCCATCCGTGCACGATCCTCCATCGCGATGAGGCTGAAGACGTTGATCTTGCCGATCACCTCGTCGCTGTCGTACCCGAAGAGGCGCTCGGCGGCCGCGTTGAACTCGACGATGGTGCCTTCTTCGGTGATGGTGACGATGCCCTCTGCTGCTGTCTCGACGATGGCGCGCATCCGCTCCTCGGACTCGCGAACTCGCTCGTCGGCCGTCCTCACGTCGGTGATGTCAGCAGCGGTGCCCACCCAGCCGATCACCGATCCGTCGCCGCCAGCTATCTCGGCTCCACGGGTGCGGACCCATCGGATCGAGCCGTCGGGCCTGCACACCCGGTACTCGATCGGGAGACCTTCCTGGTCGGGGCCACCCCCCCCTACCTGTTGCATCCGAGCGTCCACGCCGTCACGGTCATCGGGGTGGAGCAGGGCAGTCCATCCCATCGCGCGGATCTCAGCAGACGAGCGGCCGACGAGCTCCTCGGCAGAGGGGTTCACGTACAGCACGTTGCCGTCGTTGTCGACGATGAAGATGCCAAGGGGCGCACGCTCGGCAAGCAGGCGGAAGCGCTCCTCGCTGTCTCGGAGGGACTGCTCAGAGGCCTGCCGATCGGTAACGTCGATGACCGATGTCATCACGGCCTCGTGGCCTCCGAGCCTGATCGGGAACGAGGACACCATGAGCCACCGGAACGTGCCGTCGCGGTTTCGAACGCCCATCGCGACGTTCCGCTGAGGCTCGCCGGTCCTCAACGCGGTGCGTCCCGGGAAGTCCTCGCTGAGGAACGGGCGCCCGTCCTGGTGGATCGCGTCAAGAGGTTGGTCACTCAAGGGACCGACGTGTGCCGCAGAGGTCCAACCGAGGATCTCGGCGATCACCTTGTTGTGGCTGATCACGTTGCCGTCGGCGTCCTGGACGAGCATGCCGCCCCCGGCAGCCTCGATCGCCGCGTACAGCAGCTCACGGTCCTTGGACACCTCGCGCTCCGCCTCGAGGACATCGGTCAGGTCCACCAGAAGGGCGACAGACCCGCCCTCGCCGTCGGGCAGGGAGAACATCCGGTAGCGGAACTCAGATCGGTCTGCAACCCCGTCGAGGTCGACGACCAGAGGATGGCCCTGCCGGGCCGCAGCGATGGTGTCAGTCACCCCTGGACCCCACATGTCGATCGAGGTCCCCACGAACGCCGCCTCTGGTATGCCTGTGCTCGCCAGGGCGATACCCTCCGCGCGTTGGATTATCCCGTGCTCATCGGAGCGGGCAAGGGCGAAGGGCAGGTAGCGGCAGAGCATCGAGAGGGGCCCTGAGGTCTGACACAGCGCCTTGGCAAGCTCGGCCAGGTCCTCGAGCTCGACGCCGGGCAGCAAGGCAAGGTCCATGCGGACCTCAACCTTCTTGACGCTGTACTCGCCTGCCACTGGCGATCCTTCCCTCTCACAACCACGTTGAGGAGCGGTCTTGGTGAGGCCTGCCGGGCCGAGCCTCTGCGCCCAGCCGATCCCCCGCACCACAACTGTACCCGAGGCTGGCAACGACGACCGGGGGCGGATCATCGGGCCGGCCGTGCGACTTTCCGGCCACAGGTTTGGCCCCGTTAGTGTTGGCCCATGGCTGAGCGCTGGTCGTTCCAGTGGCGAGAGCTCTACAGCGAGGTCGTCACGTCCGGGCTCTGCACCGGTTGCGCGGGATGCGTGATCGCCTGCCCGCACGACGTGATCGGCTACAACCACCGTGAGGGCGAGTACCGACCCTTCCACCTCGAGGCCGAGCTGGGCCCCGACGACTGCGTCCACGGCCAGAAGGGGTGCACCAGCTGCACACGGGCCTGCCCGCGGTTCCGCAGCTGGGAACCCGAAGCCAACGAGCATCTCTTCGCGCGCAGCCGGGAACCCGACGAGATGGCAGGCATCTACTCCGACATCATGTTGACAAGAGCCAGCGACGAGATGGTCAACCACATGGGCCAGGATGGCGGGCTCGTGTCAGCGATCCTGATCTGGGCCCTCGCGGCTGGCTACGTCGACGGCGCTCTCACCTCCTTCATCGACGGTACGACCGGTGACTGGCGAACCCGCCCGGGGGTGGCCACCAACAGCGACGAGATCCTCGAATCTGCCGGCAGCCGCTACACGTTCTCGGCCAACACGCTCGCCCTCGACGAAGCCCTCGAGCGCGGGCTCACCAAGCTCGCTCTGGTGGGCACCAGCTGCCAGTCCTCGGTGCCACCGGTGATGTGGACCCGGAGGATCGGCAAGATCTCCAAGCCCTTCGTGTTCAACGTCGGCCTTCTGTGCTCGAAGACCTTCGACGACTCGATCTTCAGCGAGCTGTTCGAGGCCAAGTACGGCCTCGACAGGCACCAGATGGTCAAGATGAACATCAAAGGTGTCTTCCAGATCTGGATGAAGGACGGCTCGTACCACGAGGTGCCTCTCAAGGAGTGCCACGGCTGGACGCGCGCTGGATGCAAGCATTGCCCCGACTTCGCCGCCGAGCACGCAGACATCTCCTGCGGCGGAATCGGTGCAGAACTCGACTGGACCCTGACGATCGTCCGCACCGAGCTGGGACGCGAGATCATCTCGAGGATGATCGCCGACGGATCGATCGTGGCCCGGCCCGGTGACAGCGATCCCGGCGCAATCGAGCTGATGAGGAAGCTGTCCATCAAGAGCCGCCAACGGTGGCCTGACTGGGCCGCCGGCACGGTCCGGGTCGGCCTTCCCGCCAAGCGCGAACCGACCGCACCCAAGGCCTGACCCTGCCATGTCGATTGCCGAAGCAGCACAGGAGCTGCGATCTGAGTACGGGTTGGCCGCGTCGGTAGACGAGAGAACGATCCTGATCGAAGCACCGGTCAAGGGCAGCCCTCACCTTGCAGTTCTCCAGGCAGTGGGCCTGGCAGCAGATGACAACCCGGTGGGTGCCGCGGCGCACGGCCCGGCTGGCGTGGCTGCCGGAGTCTGGGACAAGCCTGACCTCTACGTCGTGCGCTGGACCGGGTCTAGCCGTTGGGTTGCCGCCTACCGCTTCTCCTCCCGTGGCAGGCCGGACGACTACCTGAGGGACGAAGGTGGCATCCCGAGCTCACTCAACCGAGGCAGCTGGTACCAAGACATACCTCCAGAGATCGAAGAGGCGTTCCTCTCTGTGGGCATGCTGATCGAAGAACCACCGTTCCCGGTCCCCCAGCCTCCTCGGCCCAAGGCGGCCGAGCCGAGACCAGGGACCACCCGGCCGAGAGCGGCCGCTTCCCCTGGACCTCAGCCAGGGTCGCGTCGCGCCGCGAAGCCATCCAAGACCTACAAGGCCACAAAGCCAGCTAGCACGGTGCGAACCTGTGTGGCCTGCAACCTTCAGAAGCACACGAGCCAGTTCGAGGCTGGCTCTGATCTGTGCGTCGACTGTCGCTGACCCGGACACGGTCGGTGGGAATGGACCTCTCAACCACCTCGCGCGGCCTTGACGATCAGGTAGACGCCGAAGCCGATGCCCACGACCCCGCCGATCACCTTCTGATGGCGGGTGATGAACGCGTTGAGCTTGGTCAGCATCTCGTCGGCACGCGCCCGGAACACCACCGATGCACCGAGTGGGACCCAGGTGACCATCGTGGTGATCACCATCAAGATCGCGACCACGACGACCTTGTCGGCCAGCGGGTCATCGGCGATGACGATCGCCTTCACGGCTGGGAGGAACAGCACGAGGGTGCTGACGTTGGTGAGCATCATGACCACGCCCAACGCGAACCACCGGCCGAGCCGGGGCCCGGCATCAGTCGAGGTGCCCCTGGACTTCGGCTGTTGCTTCCGGTTGATCAGTGCCCTTGCGCCAAGTGCCATGAGCAACAGGCCGAGGGCGAGGTCCAACCAAGCGAACAGGGGGGGGGACGTGCCCTCGGTGGAGGCGGCACCCTTCACGAAGACCCCGACCACCACTCCATAGGCCGCGAGGGTCAAGATGGCACCAACGGTGTACACCGCGGCTCGAGCCCGGGCATGCCACG
>JAHFUU010000509.1 GCA_023264915.1 Microthrixaceae bacterium
GAGTGCCGGAGATGAACCTCGCCCTGCTGGTCGACGAAGAATCGATGGCTGTTGCTCTCATGGCGGCCACCGGAGGCGTGCGGGCGGCTCGCCACCCTGGGACGATCGACGAGACGAGCGTTATTGCTGTTCCCGAGATCAGCACTTGCAGCACCGATGACGGGTTGACCCTAGCTGCGATGTCATTGCCCACCAGCGCCTTGAACTGTGGCACGAGCCTGGTGAGCGCGATGAACGCAACCACGCCCAGGAGCATCCCGACGCAGCTCGCAACCAGCCCGACGGCCGTAGCCTCGACCCTGATCGAGCGCTTTACCTGCCTCCCGCTGGCTCCCACGGCGCGGAGCAATGCGAGCTCGCGAGTGCGCTGGGTCACCACAGTCGTGAAGGTGTTGTAGATGATGAAGGCGGCGACCACCAGTGCCACGTAGGCGAAGGCCTGTAGGCCTACTCCAATCACCGTTGCGATGCTCTGGGCGCCCTGCTGCTGGGAGGCCAGGTAATAGCTGCCGGTCTGGACGTCATAGCTGGGTCCCACCGCCTTGGCGACGCTCGCAGCAAGGGTCGCCTGGTCGACACCGGCCGCGGCCACCGCATAGATAGCGTCGTACTGTGCCTGGCCGGAGTTGAGGAACGCTGAAGTGTCGGCAGGATTGACAAGAACGTCGCCTTGGGGCGAGTAGGAGATCTTGTCCCCGAAGTGGGTCAACCCGACGACTGTCGCCTGCTTGGCCCCTGTGGTGGTGGCAAGCGTGACATGCGAACCGACCCCGAGGTTCTGCTGGTGTGCCGTGTCAGCATCGAAGGTGACCTGCCCGCTGCCAGTTGGTGGACCGCCGTCGACGATCGAGAACGGGTTGATCTGAGCGACACCGATCCAACCCCGACCTGTGAGGTCCGGAAGCACCACCTTGTTGTCGGGCCCGAGCAGCTTCAGTGGCCCGGTCGTGAGGCCCGCAGCAGCAGCGGCACCCTGAGCACCTTGAACCTTGGGCAGCACATCGGCGGGAACGGACCGGAGCTGCTGCTGGGCTTGGCTCCGGGTGTCGTTTGAGTCCTCACCCGCAGAGGGCAACACGACAGCGCTGACGTTGGCGAGCGCGATCGACTGGCTGTCGGCAAGCGCCGGTCCAAGCGAGTCCCGCAGGACAAGCGTGCTGGCCAGGAACCCGGTTCCGATCACCACCGCGAGGCTGGTCGCGATGAACCGTCCAGGCTTGTGGCGCAGGTTGGCAAGACTTATCCGCCACATGCAGACGGCTCCTTCCGTTGCAGCGGATGAAGTCTGCCAGCTCTGGTTCGGGCTTGGGTGCCCTAGCGCAGCGGATGCCAGTCGCCGAGTGGACCGATGGGGTCTGTTCAGTCGCAGTTGCGAGAGTCAGCTGTCAGGGAACTGATCGATGATCTCAGATGACAAGTCAGAGGAGTAGCCGGCGTCACCCGAGCCTCCGTCAGGCCAGCTGTCCATCACCTCTTCTGAAAGCTCGTATCCGAAGGAGTCTGCCGCGGTGTCATCGACGTCGAACTCGTCGACCTCGAACACGACCTCGCTGCTGGACTCATATGCCGAGTAGTCGATGTCGTCGAAGTCACTCATCAGTATCCGTCACCGTCGTACTCGTAGGTGTAGTCGTCTGAACCGTCGATGTTGTCGATGATCTCCATCGTCGTGTCGTGCATCTCGGCTGACATCTCGGACTCGACGGCGATCTCATCTGATGAGTAGGCGCTCTCGTCGTGGCTGTCATAGTCGGTGTAGTCGAAGTCGCTCATGTCAAGATCAGAGCTCCTTTGGATCATGCCGTCTGCTTGCTGCCCGGTCAGTTGCCACTGGTCGTTGCCCTGACAGTGTCGCGCACGGGCATGGCGTTGTCTCTGGGGCCGACCTCTGACACCCCTGGCGTGAGCAACACTGCGGGGAGCCGACCCGATGGCCGGGTCGGGACGTCTGCTCGTGAGCCGGTGTGGCAGACCGCGGTGGCTCGATCTTGGGCGGAGGCGGCTACGGTGATCTCCCACGCCGGAGACAGACGAGGTGGAGTCGAGTGAAACTCCTGGTAGTTGGCTTGATCGTGGCGGGGTCGTGCGCGGTGGTCTCATGCAGCCCTGGTGAGGAGCATCTGGCCAAGCCGCCCCGAACTGGAGCCGCTACCACGGCCATGCCCGCGACGACTGCTGATCGATGTCCGCGCACATCAGTGACCATCGCCACGGAAGGCTTCCGGTTCACGGTCGACGGCACGACCAGCTTCGCGGACATCATCGGTACCGGGCCGCAGTCACTCACCCTCACCCTCGCCAACTACCCGATCGCCGAGCGCGATGCTCGAGGCGTCCTTCAGCCGTCTGGGCTCGAGGACGGCAAGGGAGTGGTCGTGATCACAGCGACGGCGCCCCAGGTCGCGGCAGGAAGCTACCTCGACCAGACCGATAACAAAGGAGCTGAGAAGGAGATCAACTTCTTCAGCATCTGGACATCGCGAGGTCGAGCACTGCCGACAGCGCACCACGAGCTGACTCTCACCGAAGTGGGTGACAAGGTGTGTGGCAGAATCCAGCCCGTAGAGGAGTCCACCGGTGCCTCAGCCTCAGGTACCTTCGTTGCTCGTCGCATCGATTCCGGCCCCACAACCAGAATGACCTCCCCACGTGGCTCTTCGGTGGCCACCACAGCCGCCGCCCCAGGGTTGACTGGTCCGGGATGAGGCGAGCCTTCCGAAGACCGTGCCGAGCTCGTCGATAGGCACGCGGCCAGCACTCCCACCCTCAGGGTACGTTTCGAGCTCAGCTCGTTGACCGGCTGGGGAGCGATCGCGTCGGGAAGCGGGAGGCTCTGGATCAACATGCGGAGGGGCGACGGCGAGGCGTTCGTTGCGGCGGATCGAGCTAAGCGGACACCTGCCGGCTGAACCCGCTCAGCATC
>JAHFUU010000510.1 GCA_023264915.1 Microthrixaceae bacterium
CTCGTCGAGGTCGAACAGAGGCGAGTCGGTGGTTGGCTCGGACGCGAAGACATCCAGGGCCGCCCCGCCGATGTGGCCGTTCTGTATCGCCTCAGCCAGTGCTTCCTCGTCGACTATCGCACCGCGGCCGACGTTGATGTCGAGCACGCCGGGCTTGGCCTTCGCGAGGCGCTCCGCATTGATCATGCCGATCGTCTCTGGGGTCTTCGTCGTATGGATGGTCAGGAAGTCAGAGATCTCGAGGAGCCTGTCAAGCTCCACAAGATCGACGTTGAGCTGCCGAGCGCGGTCCGAGGAGATGAACGGGTCATAGGCGGCCAGGCGCATCCCGAAGGCAGAGGCTCGCTGAGCCACGAGGCGCCCGATCCGGCCCAGCCCGACGATGCCGAGGGTCTTGTCAGAGAGCTCGACCCCATTCCATTTGGCTCGCTCCCAGCGTCCGGCTTTGAGCGACGCGTTCGCCTGAGGGATGTTGCGCGCCTGGGCGAGCAACATGCCCATCGTGTGCTCGGCTGCGGACAGCACATTCGACTGCGGTGCGTTGACAACCATCACCCCACGTGCCGTCGCCGTGTCGACGTCGACATTGTCAAGACCGATGCCGGCCCGACCCACGACCACCAGATCCTTGCCCACGGACAACACCTCTGAGGTGACCGAGGTCGCGGAGCGGATGATCAAGGCTTGGGCACCCTTCACAGCTTCGATGAGCTGTTCGGGGTCGAGCCCGAGCTGAACGTCGACCTCGTGCCCCGCGGCACGAAGCCGTTCGAGCCCACCTTCGGCGATCTTCTCAGAGACGAGGATTCGAGCCATCCTGCAATCCTGTCCGCGCATCGGCTGCGCCGCCAACACGCGCCGCCGAGGGCGCGGCCTGTTGGGTCAACGGCTGAGCAACAGGTATGTCAGGTAGCCCGACACGATCGGCACCACGATCATCGCGATGGCCCAGATGACGAGGATCCGCTTCCAGGGGGTGGGCTTGGGGGCACTCTCGCGCTCTTCGATCTCGGCTCTGGTCTCGTCAGGCAAACCGACATCGAGCACCTCGCAGGCCGTGACCACCTGATGCCGCATGACGCGCAGCTCGAATGAAGCTGCGTACTCGTCGGTGTTGCGGCTGGCCCGGGCTCCGCCTGGCAGCTGCTCGGCAGATGGCCCTGGGACCGTGTCGGCAGAGGGTCCGGTCGCGTCAGCGATCTCATCGCCTGCGGGGCTGGGCTCGGGCACGCGGGGTCGGATCACCGAGCCGACACCGTGTTCGAGCAGGGCCTTGGCCGTCTCGCGAGCTACACGCTCGGATGGGTAGGTACCGATCGTGACCATCTCGTCGATCGGCTCTTCGTCAGCCACGTTGAGCCCCCTCCGTTTGAACCGAGTGTCAGGACCGCTCGATCTCGACCGGTTCGAGGTCGTCGGCCGGTTCGAAGTCAAGCATCTCCCCGAAAAAGTACAGCTCGGCCTCTACGACGCGCTTGATGTTGGCCGCCAGGCGAAAGCCGTGCTGCTCGCCTTCAAAGGGAAGGTAGGCGAAGGGGATCCCCTTGGACCGCAGCGCCTCGACCATCCTCTCGGCCTGCGAGGGCGGGACCACTTCGTCCTGGAGGCCCTGGAAGATGATCAGGGGTGTCGTGAGCCGATCGGTGTGGTGCATGGGCGAGCGGGCATCGTACAGCGCCTTGCCCTCGGGCCACGGAGCGACGAGCGAGTCGCAGTAGCGCGACTCGAACTTGTGGGTGTCGCGGGCAAGGGCGCCGAGGTCGGCAACCCCGTACAGGCTCGAACCCGCCGCGAAGACTTCGTGGAAGGTGAGCGCCGCCAGCGTCGTGAACCCCCCAGCGCTGCTGCCCTTGATCATCAGCCGTTGAGGATCGACCTCTCCAGAATCCACGAGGTGACGGGCTGCCGCCACGCAGTCGTCGACGTCGTAGATGCCCCACTTGCCGCGGAGTGAGTCCCGGTAGGAGCGCCCGTAGCCCGTGGACCCCCGGTAGTTGACATCGACGACAGAGATCCCTCGAGAGGTCCAGAACTGGACGGACAGCTGGAGCTGGGAGCGCGCCGCCCCCGTCGGGCCACCGTGGGAGAGCACGAGCAACGGCGGCCGGTCACCTTCAGGTCCAGCTGTGCCAGGGTTGTGGGGCGGGTAGTAGAACCCGAAGGCGGTTGCTGGTGATCCGTCATCGTCTGAGCTCGTCGTGAACTCGATGTGAATCGGCATTGAGAACCACTCCGGGTCTACGCCGAGATCGCGAGCCGGGCGAACCACCGAGACCGCCGGCTTCTGGCGACTGTCCAGCAACGCGACCACCGGCTCGCTGGTGAACGATGCCGCGACCGTGCCGACGCGGTCACCTGCTGCGACCAACGCCTGCACCGCTGTGAACGGAACCTCGATCTCGTGACAGAGGCCGCCGCCGCCTTCCCCGTCGTTGCCCACCTCACGCGGGTGGCAAACAGCCAGGCGGTGGGACCCGTTGACCGTGACCCGCATCATGCACTCCGGCGCCGCCACCTGGCTCGTGCCCGGCTCGAAGGTGCAGTAGCTGGATTGACCGAAGACCCATTGCGGGTCGCCAGCCTCACCGGTGCCCCAGCTCGCGCGACGCTGCCACGAGCCATCTGGTTCCTGGGCGAAGGACATCAACCTCCACTCCCTGTGACCATTACGGTCACCACGCTCTTCAGGGGGTGACGCGTCGGTGATCACAAACAGGTTCCCGGTTCCGGGTTGCCAGGTCGGCTGCATCCAGGAGCCCTCGATCTGATGGCCTCCCTCGGCGGAGGTGATGCTCACGGTCGTGGGGCCCACGAGCCTGATCGATCCAGGGCCCCCATCGATGCGAGCCACCCGCAACCTCGTCTGGTCCCAAGGCATGTCGGGGTGGTTCCACTCGATCCAGCACAGCAGGGTTCCGTC
>JAHFUU010000511.1 GCA_023264915.1 Microthrixaceae bacterium
GTCCTGGTCAACAAGTACAAGAGGCCGGGCCAACGGGTGCTCCACACGATCCAGACCAACGGCACCCTGCTCACCGACGAGTGGTGCGAGCTGTTCGCGTCCTACGGCTTCCTCGTGGGGATTAGCATTGACGGACCGCAGGAGCTGCACGACCAGTACCGCGTCGACAAGAGGGGGCGCCCCACATTCGACAAGGTCATCGCGGGTCTCGATCTGCTCAAGCACCACAGCATCGAGTGGAACGTCCTTTGCACCGTCAACGCAGCCAACCAGCATCGTCCCACCGAGGTCTACCAGTTCCTCCGCGACCAGCTGGGCGCTCAGTTCATCCAGCTCATACCCATCGTCGAGCGAGTGAACGATACGGGCTTCCAGGAGGGCGACGAAGTCACTGATCGCTCGATCGACCCCGCGGCCTGGGGCACGTTCCTGATCTCTGTCTTCGACGAATGGGTCACGCGTGACGTTGGCCGGGTCTTCGTCTCACAGTTCGACGCGGCGCTGGCGTCGTGGGTC
This sequence comes from Microthrixaceae bacterium, assembly GCA_023264915.1. Lineage (GTDB taxonomy): Bacteria > Actinomycetota > Acidimicrobiia > Acidimicrobiales > Acidimicrobilacustridaceae > JACPNV01. Next base: position 517 of record JAHFUU010000511.1, read on the forward strand.
GGCGTGCCGCCCGCCCTGTGCCTGTTCGCTGAGCGGTGTGGCAACGCGCTCGCGATCGAGCACAACGGGGACCTCTACTCATGTGATCACTTCGTAGAACCGAACCACCTGGTCGGCAACATCCACCAGACCCACCTGGTCGAGCTGCTCGCGGCAGACGAGCAGCGGGCCTTTGGGGACGCCAAGCACGACACCCTTCCTCACTGGTGCTTCGAATGCCCGGTGCTCTTCGCGTGCCAGGGTGAGTGTCCCAAGAACCGCTTCGCCCTGACCCCCGATGGTGAGGAGGGGCTGAACTACCTGTGCGTGGGCTACAAGTCCTTCTTCACCCACATCGACGTCTTGATGGCTCAGATGGCGGCGCTCCTTCGTCAAGGCGATGAGGCGTCCGAGATCATGGATGTGATCGCCAAGGCTGGACGCAACGACCTGTGCCCCTGCGGAAGTGGGCTCAAGGCCAAGCGTTGCCACGGCGCGCGAGCTCAGAGGTGACACGCGCACGGCGGCCGAACACGTAGCCCCTTCGGTCGCTGCGGCGTTCAGCCTCGGACACCCCACAGCGGGCATCTACGCTCGATGCACGGGTACATCTGACCGAGTCACGCGGTCGCTCAGATCGGGAACTCGTGGTGGAGATCTTCGATCTCTTCCGGCTCGGGCTCATCGCCGTGATGGGTCACCTTGAAGAGCCATCGGTCAAGCAACAAGAAGCGGAGGACCCACACGATGCCGTAGCCAGTCAGCTGGAAGGCGACTACGACGAGGCTCCTCATCACCTTGGACAGGTCAGTCGTCAGCCTCTCGGCCACAAAGGTGAGACCAGTGGCAAAGCAGACGCCGAGCATCGCGGCCACCCAGAAGACGAGGATCTGGGTGCGCTGGCTCTCCTTCGATGTCAGCTTCCACACCCACAGCTTGTTGGCATAGAAGTTGGGAAGGGTCAAGATCGCAGCCGTCAGGATCGAGGCGGCGGTGTAGCTGCCGAGCGCCAGGCCCAGCGCGACGACCATGACCTGGCCGATCGGCACGAACACGACCGAGACAGCCACGTACCTCAGCTTCTTGCGGCCCTCCGGTGACCGAGCGTGCGCCAACAGGCCCGACGGCGACAGGTCCATCGACCCCAAGGTACTGGCAGGATCGAGGGAAGGGCGGTCACGCAGAGGCGCGCCGCCGGGCATCGCGTTGTGCGACGCAAGCGCATGCGGGCGGTAGTGACGGGCCACGGCGGCCGGGTGTCGGTCAACTGGGATTCGTGGCAACCTGACCCGAAGGCGACTCACCCAAGGAAACCCGGTCATTCACAGGTGCTCGTCAAGGTCAAGGCGTGCGGCATCTGCGGATCTGACCTCCACTTCGCCGAACACGGACCATCGATGGTCCGCTGCGGAGCGCCGATTCGATCACGCCAGGAGCACCCACAGCCTCGAACACGACGACCGGCTTGTAGCGGCCGACCCGGTCCAAGTGTCGAAGGGGTTCTCGACGGTCGGGTCCACAACCTCGTGTGCTCCCATCTTCAGGGCCAGCGCACGACGGGCCGGCGAGCACTGCAAGATACTCGTCGTTCCCTAGCTCCAACGGGGCTCCGCCGGGCCCCACGAGTCATGTGATCGGGATGGATGTTCGGCCTCTCATCTCCCTGGCACCCAAGGCGCACTCGCCTGGTTCCGTGCGAAGGACCTCTCGCTGCCGTGCACGGTCCGCACAGGCAAGCCCGAAGGTGCGTCGCGGTGACCGGGTTGGGCTTGCCACAGCCGGCCAGGGCTTCCCGATCTCCACGCGGGCAAGCGCCGTCAGCGGTGATCGGCCAAGCGGCGTCGAAAGCTCGACAAGGCGTTCGGCGTCAGGATCGCTGGCATCACGAAGCGCTCTATCTCGGGGCGTATCCACCCGACGTCGGCGGTCTCTTCACGCGCACCAACCGTGACGATCAAGTACATGAGCGTCACACGTATCAACCAGTCGAGCGTCTCGGCCGGGTCGTTGCGGAGGAGTCGGCGGGCCTCAGGGGCCTCGAAGTAGGGCCCGAAGAACTGCCGTAGCTGGTTGCCGAAGCGCTCGTCAATCTCCGGGCCGCTGATCTAACCGAAGGGCACCTGGTCGAGGAAGGCACGGAAGAACACCGACTTGTGCGCCTCGGGAACGATCAGCATGATCACATCGATCACTCGTTCGGGAAACCGTCGGCGCGAATCATCCAGCACGGCCTCGACCTTCTCGGCAAGCTCCATGCTCTCGAGCAACAAAAGCGCACTGAGCAGGCCTGCCCTGTTCCCGAAATGGCGGTAGAGCGTTATCCGGGTGATGCCCGCATGCTCAGCAATCCGGTCCATCGTGACGTCGAGTCCTTCGGCAAGAACCACCTCCCGCGTGGCTTGAAGCATCTGCTGCCGAAAGACC
>JAHFUU010000512.1 GCA_023264915.1 Microthrixaceae bacterium
CTGCCGCTTGCGCCACCCGCCAACCCTACCCCACCCCGACCCTCAGGTGGTGGCAATCTGCACCAGAAACTTTCTACCCACCAAAGACCTGGTCAGAGGTCAGATGTCCACATCTCTGAGTTTAGAAATACACCCATTCATCCATGCCATGTGGACCTGCAGAATTGGAATTGATCTGGTCCATCTCAGAGGGGGAACTGCAGGCGTGCACAAGAAGGTGATCGTGACGGCGCTTTCTACGCTCGCGACCGGGTCGGTGCAAAGCGCCTGGTCCTCAACGGCGGAGGCGATGAATCCGACGAGTACGGCAAGCTGTGGCGGAGTGGCCGAACGCCTGAACTCGCACATGCCCGTTCGATATCGTTTTCAATCACCTGAGGACTGGGATCCCCAGTCGAAGATCCAAACAATCGCTCGCATCGAGCAATGGAACAGGCTCCCGGGCACGCAGGTGCCTTGGAAAGATGCGACGGGTTACCCCTTCGTGAAGTTCGAGGAAGTGGATACGGGTCCCGAGGAGGTGGCGATCTTCCTTGATGAGGCGCTTGGACACGGCAGGGGTTGGACGGCTTGTGATCAGTCCGGCATCCTTCATGTGAACTTTGCCAGGGCCGATGCCATCGACAGCTTCTGGGCTCCCTACGCGGCTGGTGCGGCAGCGCATGAGTTCGGCCACGTCTGCTCCCTCGGCGGCGTGGGATTCAATGATCACACGAGCGCTCTCAACTCCAACTCCGGGTTGGTTACCTCACCGCCGTTGCTTTCGACTTGCATCAACACGAACAACTCGACCGTTTCTAACGATGACCGTTCTTTCGAGCAGTACTGTGACGTTCATGCACCTTTCAGGGCGGTCACGCACAACGCTGGCTTCGAGAACGGTTTCGACGGCTGGAAGGCCCCGGGTGCTGCCCAGTTTGCATTGCAGGTTTCGGGCAACTACGGCGGCAACGCTCACGCAGCCTGGCTGCCGTCGGCTCAGAATCAGGTGCTCGTCCCGATACATGCCGTGAATGTGAGCTGGCGCCAGCAGAACAGTGATGACTACCCGGGGTTCGAGGCAGTTGGAGCGTTCCGCAACAGTTCCCCAGCCACCGTCACGATTCAGCTGATGACCTACGCGCGTGGGGTCCGGTGGGGGGCTCCGAGCACGTTCAGCGGCAGCTGTGGTGAGATCGACCCGAACACCGGGCAGCTGACGGGTTCCCTTCAGTTTCCTGATGGCCAGAACCACAACCTCCGCGAGTCGACGACCCCCTGGTTCACCGAATCCGAGGATGTCGAGGTCGGGGGTGAGTGGGGGTTCCACACCAGTGGCGTGAGGATCCCTGATGTGGTTTGCGATCCGGGCGCGGGGTACGCACTTTGTGATTGGCAGGGCTTCGACACGAATCTTGACGTGAGATTCATGAGCCCGCCGAGTGAGCCCCTTCATATCGACAACTTGGAGCTGCAGGTTCATGAGTGCCCGCCGTGTCTCACCTAGGCTAGCGGTGTGGTTGGTGGCTGGCGCTCTGGCTCTGCCTGGGTGTGGGGGTGCCGCGCGGGTCGAATCCGGCGCGCCTTCAAGCGCCATCGCAGCGCCGAACCGGACCGAGCCCGGTGCCAACGAGGCGGCGAGGTGCTCGGCGGATGAGGTGGCCCATGGTGGGTCTTCTTCACCGATGGAGGGCCTGGTCGCCTGGCTGCGATTGGATCCCGATTCGGTCGTCGAACTGACCAAGCCCTTTGGTGGGGGCGAGTCGTTCGAGTTCACCGTCGTGCCCGGAGCCCGCGTTTCGGCCGGAGACTTCGGTGGCGAGAGGTTCCACATGCCGGGGCGTACGGCCGAGCTGCTAAAGAACGAGGCTCCGCGCATGGACCGGGTGTTCCTGCCGGTGCACAAGGCGAGCACGCGAGGCGAAGTCACCATCCCGTTCGCGGTCGGCTCACGAGCCGATCGAACGGTGCAGCCGTTGAACAGCTGCCTGGATACGGCAGCTGTGTTCGAGAGGGTCTCAGACCGGATGATCGCCCGGGGTGTGCTCAACTCTCGGGTGGACCTGTTCGAGAAGCTGGCGGATCCAGCGCAGGCCGCGGCGACGCGCCAGGCATTCGACCAGACCTTCGCAGAACCCGTGGGATCGGTGCCGACGTCTGTGCCATGGGTTGACCTGCCCCCCAACGGCCGCTCTGTTCTGGACGATCCGGCAGTCGGCGTTCGGATGGCGATGATCTCCCTCACCTTCGAGATCGAGATCCCCGACGCCTGGACCCGGATGGCCCGCTACGGCCTCTGCTCGCGCACCTCATATGGGTGGAACGGGTGCATAGATCTCCGCAAGGCAGGACGGAGACTACTGCCGGCACTGGCCAAAGAGGGCGAGGACCTCGAGCTGTTGTTGGCAGATGGGGGCAAGCCCATCGAGAAGAGCGCCATCGGTACGGTTGGCTGGGTCCGTGCTGGCGCGATCGTTTCGGGGGCCACCCTCAAGCTCACGATCAAGGCCGACAAGATCGACGTTACCGACCCTCCAGGACTTCTTGGTCCCGACACGGTCACCCTTCAGCAATGACATGGATGGAAGGGTCGGGTTCACAAAAGGACAGCAGACGGGAAGGCACTGGGTGCGGGTCGGCTGGGGAATCGTGCTGACGCTCGTGCTGCTGGTAGTCACCTTCGGGATGACGACGTTCACCGGGCTTCCCGGTCCCGTCCGACGCTACGCGAGGTCAGATCTGGAGAGAGTCGCGGCATTCCTCAACCACTACGACTGCAAGGCCGCGAAGGTGAACCTTCTGAAGAGCCGGGTCGACCTCGAGTGGGATTTCTTCGGTCTATACCACCGGCTCAGCGAATCGGACAAGGGAATGGTCGACTGGTCCGGGGGAGAAGCCGGGTGCGATCTTGCAGCCGGGCGGAGCGGCGCTCGCCGCC
>JAHFUU010000065.1:0-993 GCA_023264915.1 Microthrixaceae bacterium
ATCCCCCCTCGAGGTGCCGAGCAGCCTTCGACCACGTTGCCCGCTCCCAGCCCCGACATGCTCGGTGGGATCGACCTGAACCAGGGTGCGCCGCCCCCGGCGGCCGGGCCGCCGACCAGCGATCAGGGCGCCCCGACGGGCCAGTCCACGCCAGGATCTGGTTCCACGTCCCGGACCGCTACGACCCCGCCCCCCGCCACACGCACAACCGCGCGGACGTCCTAGCGGGCCCTGCCCCGGCTCGACGAACCATGCTGTCCGGGATGGCCGACCCCCAGTCTTCCCGGCGCGCCGCGGGCGCTCGCACCTGGTTCCGTGCGCTCGCCTGTGTCCTGGTTGCCGTGTCGATCGTCTCGGTGTCCTGCGGCTCGTCTTAGAAGCAGGGCACACTGCCGAGCGACACTGCGCTCATGGTGAACGGGTGGACGCTCTCCTCCCGTGACTTCTCCGACGAGCTGGCGTCGATATCTTCCAACAGTCGCTACGTGCAGGCTCGGACAGCCTCTGATGGTGGGCGGCCGTTCGTGGTCTTCAAGCCGGGTACCACCGAGCCTGAGCCGGCAGTGTCAGCTGAGCTGTTGAACGAACGCGTCAGCTTCCAGCTCGTCGAGGAAGAGCTGCGGCGCCGCAACGCCTCCGTCACAGAAGCCGACTCCAACACCGCCATCGAGCTGCTCGGCGCAAGCCTCCAGCGAGCCCAGAGCGCCAGTGACAGCGCGCAGGCGGTGCAGGGCTCAGTGCCGCCCACGCCTACGACGAGCGCGCCGATCACAGATGCCACCCGCAAGCTCGGCCGGGAGGTTCTTGACGGGTTCAGCGGGGCATACAGGGACGTTCTTCGTGAAGGGTTGTCCGGCACCATCGCCCTGCAAAGGGTGCTCTCGGGTGGAGCTGACGCCGAGACCCAGATCCGCCAGCTCTACGAGCGATCCAAGGAAGAGGCTTGCGTTTCCCACATCCTGAAGAGGCCCGTCACGAAGGCGAGGAGTCCAG
>JAHFUU010000065.1:1003-8787 GCA_023264915.1 Microthrixaceae bacterium
CGGTCGGGCCACCCGAGGCGGACTACGAGGCGGCGTTGCTCCGAATAACCGAGATCCGAACCAAGCTCGCGGGCGGTGCCGACTTCGCCGCGACCGCCCGCGAGAGCTCAGATGACTCGAGCAGGGACACCGGGGGTGACCTGGGGTGCCGTCCGCGGGGCGCTTACGGAGACGCGTTCGAGAACGCCATCTGGCAGCTTCCGCTCAACACCGTCAGCGATCCGATCAAGTCCGAGTTCGGGTACCACCTGCTCCTGGTTCGCGAGCGGCGCACGGCCAGCTTCGAAGAAGCGCGGCCCTCGCTCGAGCAGGCAGTCGCACAAGCACGGGGCAAGGCCCTCCAGGAATGGTTGAATGAGGCCACTCACACGGCGAAGGTGGAGGTGAACCCCCTCTATGGGCAGTGGGATCCGGTCACGGGATCAACCAAGCCAACCGGCGCGCAGGAGCCGAGCTTGACGCTGTCGCCCCTCGACTCGTCGACGGTACCCGCTCAACAAGGCACGACCGGTGCCACCCGATGACAGCGCGAGTGGTCGTTGTCGGGCTCGGGCCCGCGGATCAGGACCTCCTGAACGCCGCCACCCTGGCTGAGATCGCCCGGGTTCCCCTCGCGCAGCAGTTCATCCGGACCCGGCGGCATCCGGCATCGTCGGTCATGGCACGCGCCACCGCCTTCGATCAGGTCTATGTCGAAGCAGACTCCCTGGACCAGGTCTACGAGCAGATAGCAGAGACCGTGGCGCGAACGGCCCTCGACAAGGGTGAGGCGCTCTACGCAGTTCCCGGTTCGCCGACCGTCGCCGAGCGTTCAGTTGAGCTGTTGCAACGAGATGCGCGGATCGAGACGTCGATCCTGCCTGCGATGTCGTTCCTCGATCTGGTGTGGACGACCCTTGCGATCGACCCGATCGCCCTCGGTGTGCAACTCACCGACGGCCAGGACTTCGAGGTCCGGGCCGCCGGCTGCAAGGGGCCCTTCGTCGTAGCGCAGTGCGACACCTACCATGTCCTGGCCTCGGTCAAGCTTGCTATCGGTGACGCAGTCGACATGGCGAGGTCGCGATCGGGACAGCTGAACGACACGAGCCCCGAGGCAGGCGGGGAGCCTGGCTGCGACCCCGAAGAGCCCGCGGTCTTCGTGCTGCATCATCTCGGGCTCCCTGATCAGCAGGTCGATCACGTGGCTTGGCATGAGCTGGATCGGGTCGTCGAGCCCGACCACCTGACCTCGCTTTACGTCCCAGAGCTCCTCGCACCGGTTGCAGGTGAGGTCCAGCAGCTCGTAGAGCTCGTGGCAACGCTCAGGCGTGAGTGCCCTTGGGATCGAGAGCAGACCCATGACTCGCTGAAGCGCCACCTCCTCGAGGAGGCATACGAGACTCTCGACGCGCTCGACCACCTCGACCCCGAATCAGGGACGGGTTACGAGCATCTCCAAGAGGAGCTGGGCGACCTGTTGTTCCAGATCGTGTTCCACGCGGCGCTTGCGGCAGAGAGTGGCCAGTTCACCCTCGCCGATGTCGCTCACACGGTCCATGACAAGCTCCGTGCTCGCCATCCCCACGTCTTCGGGACAGTCCCTGAGGGTCTGGCGCCGGCTGACACAGCAAGTGAGGTGGCGGCCAACTGGGAGCAGCTGAAGAAGGCCGAGAAGGGGCGGGCGAGCATCTTCGACGGGATCCCCGATGCCCTCCCCGCCCTGCTGTACGCGCTCAAGGTGCAGAAGAAGGCTGCGAGCCTGGGAGAGCTCGGCGCGGACCTGCCCGCACCCGCGAAGTGGGACCCGGTGGTGTTCGCAGCGAAGCGGTCTGCGTCGGCCAAGACGATAGGCGAGTTGCTCTTCGCTGTTGTCAGCCTGGCTCGCCATGCACATGTCGACCCCGAGACAGCCTTGCGGTCAGCGGCCATGCGCTACCGCGACGACATCAAGCCTCTCGAGCACTGACGCCAGGTTCAAGGGTGATGCGGGTGAAGGCTCCGACGTTGAAGGACCCTCCGGGGGCGATGGGAACGGTCTGCCCCTTGGCGATGGGCTCAGACCCGACATAGGTCCCGTTGGAGGAGTCCAGGTCGGTCACGGCGTAGGTGCCTTCCGGCTGGAGGACGAGGCTCGCGTGACGGTGGGACACCGCCGGGTCGTTGGGTTCGTCCGCGAGGTCGATGCCGGCCGCATGCCGGCCGATCACCACGACTGGCCCGCTGATCCTGACGGAGCGCTCGTGATCTCCGGGGAACCTGATCGGGCAGTCATCACCATGGGCCGATCGCCACGTCTCACAGAACCGGGCGTACCAGACGGCGTCGGTCGTGACGGTCGCTTGCCAGTCCGCGGCAGGAACCGGGTCCGGGCTCGCGGTTCGGGACCCTCCATGAGCGCCCTGTGGGTTCCCGCCACCGGCAGGTGACATTGGCTCCGGTGGTGGTTCCTGCGTGGATGGAGCGGGGCGCGCCACCGGGGTCGAGGGCGTCGAGGCGTTGAGGAAGTCGAACCCGCAGGCCTCACAGAAGGATGCTCCTGGGTCACGCGAAGAACCGCAGCGGGGGCACGTCGGGCCAGCCCCGGTCGGAGATGGAGCGCCGCTCGTCGGCTCGGGCGCTCCGGGCTGGCGGCCACAGGTATCGCAGAAGCCGTCAGAGGCAACCTGGCCCCCGCAGCCGTCGATGCCGCAGGCAAGGCTCACGGGACCTCTCCGCGGTCACCGCTGACACGGACCGTCACCGTGCGGCGCGTCTCGAGGGCCATCTGGTCAGCCTTGGCTATCTCGGGCCGCAGCTGGACCGTGCCGGTCCGGTAGTCGACCACCTCGACGACCTTCTGGAGCAGCTTCAGGGTCTGGCTGTTGTTCACCTCGGTGGCCAGGGCGACAGCACGGCCGAGCTTGACCGTTGCCGTGGAGGCGTCTCCGCTCTTTAGGGCATCGAGTCCTCCGGCGATCGCTTCTGCCAGGTCGGCCTGCCCCGTGTAGTGGGCGACCTCTGGGCAGATGCGTGCAGTGAGGCTGTCGTCCCCGGTCCAGATCGCCCGCACGAGGGTGGTCTGGCTGACCGTGCCAGAAGAGGCGATGCTCACACGGCCCGCAAGCCTCTCCTCGCCCACTCGGGATGGCGGAACCTGGAGGCAGAGGTGGTAGTCGCGTGACTCGCCAGGTGACCATGCACCGGTGGGGTACTCGCTTATCAGCTCGGTGACGGCCACGCCCATGCCCGTGAGATCCCCCTCGATCGGGTAGACCTGCTTGACGTATCCGAGCCGCGACCCCTTGGGAGTCCACAGGTGCAGCCAGACGTCGCCGACGTTCTTCGACATGGCCCTGTCGATGATGCGAGCGAACTCGGCGGGCATGCCTGCCGGGCTGGGGATGATGTCGACCGTTCCGAGCAGCGCGCTCGATATCGTGCTCAGCTCCTCGATGATCCAGTCCGTCCCGACGCCCCGGCAGTCACATGCGAAGTGGCCCTCACACCCACCGATCGCGCGGAGCAACGCCTGCCGCGCTTCGCCTTCGTCCTTCCCGTCGGTGAGCAGCAAGGCGTGGTTGATCCCGTCATGCGCGGCTGCGAACAGCTCGTCGGCCTTGCGCAGCCAGGCCCCGATCACCGTCCCTCCCGTCGCGTGAAGGCGCCCCACGATGTCCTTGGCGGAGGTCTTGGTGGCAGCGTCTGCCCTTGACATCGGCACGACCACCGTTGCCTGGTGGTTGCCGGCGATGACAGCGAACCGTGCACCGTCTGTGATCTGGTCGATCGCCGTCGCTCCCGCGATCCGGGCCTGATCCAGACGCTCGCCTTCCATGGAGGTCGAGACGTCGATGATGATGATCTCGGTTAGCTTGTCCGCGCTGGTGACCTCGGTGTCCTCGTCGGCCACGACTGTCACGATCGCGTGGACCTCGGTAGCGCCCTGGGGCAGGTACTCGTTCTGGGCCACGCTCAAGGTGAATCCCATCGACGTGCCTTTCTCTGGTAGCGATGGCGGGGCTCGGGCGCGTCAAGCCCGGTGACGGGCTGACCTCGGCCGGGATTGTATTGCGGGCAGGCTCAGGTGCCGGTGCGCTCAGGTGCCCGGCGGTTCGAGGTTGGTGCTCGCGAGCGGTGGCCAGCACGCGGCAAGGCTCTCTTGCTGGTCGGCCGACGGAACGCCCCAGCCTTCCTTATATGAGAACAGCTCCTGGGCCGAGACCGCCCGATAACCGGTCTGGAGGATCTCGAGTGCGTCTGGTGGGACGAGGCCAGGATGCACATGGCCACATGCGCGGGAGATGCGCAAGAGCTCGGTTCTGAGCGCGGCGACGTAGGTGGCCACACGGTGCCCCTTGGGCTCGGGGACGAGGCCCCGCTGGAGCCGCTGGGACTGGGTGGCCACCCCAGTCGGGCAACGACCCGTGTGGCACCGCTGGGACTGGATGCACCCTGCGGCGAACATGACCTCCCTGCCCACGTTGACCATGTCGCACCCGAGGGCCATCGCCAGCAAGGCGTTGTCGGGCAGGCCCAGCTTGCCCGATCCGATGAACACGACGGCGTCCTGGATGGACCTCTCGGCGAACGCGCGGTACACGGTTGCGAAGGCCCACTTGAAGGGGAACGCCACGTGGTCGGCAAAAGGAAGGGGGGCGGCGCCGGTGCCCCCCTCGCCGCCGTCGACGGTGATGAAGTCGACACCGCGGGCTCGGTCTGTGGCCATGGCCTCGGCGAGCTCGTCCCAGAAGGCCATCTCGCCCACCGCGGACTTGATCCCGACCGGGAGCCCAGTCGCGTCAGCGAGCGTCTCGACGAAGTCGAGCATCGAGTCGACGCTGTCGAAGGCTGAGTGCGCGGCCGGGCTCCGGCACTCGACGCCAACCGGGATGCCACGTATCTGCGCTATCTCCGGGGTCACCTTCGCTGCTGGCAGGAGGCCACCGATACCTGGTTTGGCACCCTGGCTCAGCTTGATCTCTATCGCGCGCACCGGGTTCACTTGGCATCTGTCCACCAGTCGGGCAAGGTCGAAGTGGCCGCGGTCGTCGCGGCAGCCGAAGTAGGAGGTCCCGATCTGGTAGATGAGGTCGCCACCGTGAAGGTGGTGCGGCGATATCGCTCCCTCGCCGGTGTTGTGGAGGCACCCGGCTTCGGCCGCACCACGGTTCATGGCCTCGACTGCGTGGGCAGACAGCGACCCGAAGCTCATGCCTGAGATGTTGACGATCGAGGGGGCCCTGAACGCCTGGGCTCGACCGCGGGAGCCGCCTAGCAACTTCGCGCACGGAAGGGCAACGGCGGGGTCAGGGGAGCTGGGCTCGTCGAGTGGCGCGTTCAGGGGAAACGCGGCGTGCTTGATGATCAGGTAGTGGTCAAGGTGCTCGATGTCGTTGTCGGTGCCGAAGCCGAACAGAGCGTTGGTGCCCTTGGCTGACGCGTAGACCCACCGGCGCTGGTCGCGGCTGAAGGGCAGCTCTGCATCGTTGTTGGTGACTATGTACTGGCGCAGCTCGGGCCCGATGCCTTCGAGCATGTAGCGGAGGTGCCCGATGATCGGAAAGTTGCGCGTGACGGCATGACCAGATTGCATCAGGTCATAGATGACGACAGCAACGGCACCGACGGCGAGCACGCCGAAGATGCCCAGGACGATCTGTGCCCACACCCTTGCCAGGGTAACCAGCGCAGGCTCAGAGCAAGGCGAGGGCGAGCGCGATCTGCCCGACGTGGTAGGTCGTGATGATCGCGATCTCTCCCCAAGGTTTGGGTTCGATGAAGCGGTTCCAGGCGATCATCGCATCCGAGGCGTAGAACAGCACCGCTCCCGCGATCGCCGCTGGCCGCCCCGTTCCGATGGCGCTCGCCACCATGAGCGAGATGGCAGCGACATAGGCCATCACCGGAGCGGCCAGGGCGGCGTGCTCGCCGGCCTTCACCCCCTTGATGACCCGGAGACCGATGGTGGCCACGGCGATCATGACCACCACGATGCCGACCAGGAACAGCCCGCCAGAGACACCGAGGAACCAGAGCCCGATGACATATGCGATGTGGCCGCCGAGGAAGGCCGCGAGCCCGAACACGAACAGCTGGTCCCTCTTGGTCATCAACAACACATCGCCTGCGAGCGAGAACGCGAGCGCTGCGATCCAGGACACCTTCGCCGCCGTGCTCGATGGCTCCATCGCGGCCACCGCCGCGATCAGCACGACCATCGTCGCAGGCTTGGCGACGATCTCGAGCGGGCGGACCTTGGCCGCGACCGCAACCCAGTCCAACGCGGCAACGGCCAGGGTCAGGACCAACAGGAGCAACACGGCTGCCGTCACGGGCAAGATCCTTGCAGACGGCACATCGCGGGATCCTCATCGCTGGGGCCTGCGCGGCCTCGAACGCCCCGAGCGGAGCGGGGATGGCGCAGGACTCCCGGCCGAGAATGCCTTCGAGGTCAGCGTGCCCGTCAGCGTGCCCCTGGCCCGATCGCTTCCCAGCCCGAAGGGCCTTGGCCTGCGTGGCCTCGAACGCCCCGAGCGGAGCGGGGATGGCGCAGGACTCCCGGCCGAGAATGCCTTCGAGGTCAGCGTGCCCAAGGTGGGAATCGAACCCACACTCCCTTGCGGGAACCGGATTTTGAGTCTGACCGTGACTGTGGGTCTATGTGTGAGCACATGCGTCTACGTGCGCAGTCGCGAGGCACAATTCGCCGGATATGTGAAATCACGCGGCTGTACGCGACGAATTAGTGACACATTAGTGACGCGGTCGCGGGTGTCGCGACCCTAACGACGGCCTGGCGGGTGCCGGAGTCGTAGTCCGCCGCGTCGACCCGAACGCCGCGTCAAGCGGCGTGGGCCAAGAGCCAACGCTCCACGCTGACACGCGACACGCGCTCGGACCTCCCGACCGGGAGCATCGTGACGCCCTCCCACTGCCCCGACCGGATGCAGGCCGCCGCGGTGTGCTGGTCGATCCCCAGATGCCGGGACAGCTGAGCGATACTGAGCAGCAGCGGCGTCCCCGGCGGGAACACCGACGGCGGGGGTCCGTGCTCGGGGCTCCCCGCGTCCTCGTCAACGTCGGGTTGACGCGGTGGCCGTGCGCCCGGATCGTACCTGCCGGGGCTCACGGCGTCGCCCAGCCCGACATCCGCTGGTGGAACGAGGTCACCGCCGCGATGGCGGCTGTCTCGCCGTCGATCCTGTCGGTGGCGGTCATGTTACGCCGCCGCCAGGGGGGTGGGCCCCGCGGCGCGCAGGATGGTCGCCGCGGCGGTCTCAGCGAGGGACCGCGCGGCGGCGAGCGGGTCGAGCCGGGCCAGAGTGATGGTTGCTCCCCCCGGCTCGCCGGGGCCGGCCAGCCGGCGGGTAGCGACCAGGCAGCAGATCTGGGAGTCATCCGCCAGGAGACCGCCGGCCACGAGCGGGTCCGCGGTGGCGCGGACCAGCTTGTCGATGTCGCCGAGGGCCCGGGAGACGTGCAGGCTCACCCGCGGCTGGGACGCCGGGCGTGGCAGCGCGAAGTCGACCGCGAGGAGGACAGGACCGGCGATGGCGCCGCACTCGGACGCGGCCTGGCGTGCCGCGTCCGCGACCGCCTCGGTCCACGCCGCGAGCCGCTCGCGATAGGTGGCGGTGGAGCCTGCGATGAGCCATGCCCGACCGCCGCGGGCCACTGCGCTGTGGCTGCCCTTGGGGGCTGGCCGGCCCCGGACGGCCAGGGAGATCACGACGCGTCCTCGATCAGGCGGTCTATGAGGGCTGAGTCCATCTGTCTGCCTCTCTCTAGGGGTGTTGCCTCCCCCACGAGCGTCGGGTGGGGAC
>JAHFUU010000066.1:0-4893 GCA_023264915.1 Microthrixaceae bacterium
TCAGATGGGTCAGACGGTGTGCTGGGCACAGTCATCGTCATGGGCTTGACGGTAGTTCTCGCTGGCGGGTCACGTGTAGGGCCGAAGGTCATGGGCCCAAGAGGTTGGTGGCCCTGGCGCCAGCGGGGGATCAGAGGCGATCCTGTGACCATGGAGCCCGGGTCAGAGCCCCGCGAGAGCACCGGCGACGGCCCATGGACGAGTGCCCTGGTCGAGACCCATGTCTCGTTGCTGTTCTTCGTTGGCGATCGGGTGTTCAAGGCCAAGAAGCCCGTGCAGTTCCCCTTCGTCGACCTGACAGAGCGAAAGGCTCGACAGCGTCTGTGCCACCGCGAGGTCGAGCTCAACAGCCGCCTAGCCCCAGACTGCTACCTGGGGGTTGCCGACCTTGTCGGCCCCGACGGATCACCGTGGGACCACCTCGTGGTCATGCGGCGGATGCCCGAGGATCGCCGCCTGTCGCAGCTCGTCAGCGAGCGGTCAGATGGCGTTCCAGAGGTGCTCGATCAGCTCGCGGCGCTGCTCGCCGCCTTCGACGCGGGTGCCGACCGGTCGCCTGCGATCGACGAGGCTGCTCGGCCTCCGGAGCTGAGGGAGCGTTGGCTGGAGATCTTCGAGGAGATCGAGCCCTCGGTAGGGGAGGTGCTCGACCCGGCCGCGACGCGGGAGGCGAGGCGGCTGGTCGACAGGTACCTCAACGGCAGGGAGTCGCTTCTCATGTCACGGATCGACTCGGGCTCGATCTGTGACGGCCACGGTGACTTGCAGGCTGACGACATCTTCTGCATGCCCGACGGTCCCCGCGTGCTCGACTGCGTCGAGTTCAACGACACGTTTCGCTACCTCGACGTCGCCAACGACATCGCGTTCTTGGTCATGGACCTGCACCGCCTCGGCGCCCCCGAGCTGGCGGCGGGGTTCGTGCAGGCCTACGAGCAAGCGGCCGGCTGCGAGCTGCCGCCGTCCCTGATCGAGCACTACGTCGCCTACAGGGCGCTGGTTCGCTGCATGGTGAACTGCCTCCGCGCGACGCAGGTGACCGGAGAGGGCGCCGAGCGGTCCGCCGAGCTTGCACGGCAGCTGCTCGAGCTGGCACTCCGGCACCTCCGGCTGGCGGTCCCGACGGTCGTGATGGTCGGAGGGCTTCCCGGCACGGGGAAGTCGACCCTTGCCCGGGGGCTGGCCGATCACCGTGGCTGGGTGTTGCTTCGCTCGGACGTGATCCGAAAGGAGATGGCCGGGCTCGATCCGTTCAGTCCCGCAGAGGCGCCCGCGGGCGAGGGCATCTACACCGAGTCGATGACAGGGGAGCTCTACGCGACGATGGCCGAGCGGGCCCTCGCGCACCTCGGCGCGGGAGAGAACGTCGTCGTGGACGCCTCGCACAACACCTCGGTGTGCCGGGCCGAGATCCGCTCTGCTGTCAGCGCGGCTGACGCGCGGCTGGTCGAGCTGAGATGTGTCGTGGAACCCGAAGTGGCGCTGGATCGCATCCGGGTCCGCCGATCAGAAGGGACTGATCCGTCAGACGCGACCCCCGCGGTCGTTGAAGCGATGGCTGGCGCGGCTGACCCATGGCCAGAGGCCGTGGAGATCTCGACCGCGGGTCCGATCGATCAGACCTTGAAGGCCGCGAGCGAGGTCATCGACGGCAGTTCTCCGGTGGCGCAGCCGAGATGACCTTCGCCCCTGCGCGGACGGCTGGTTCTTGGGCGATGCTGTGTCGGTGACGGGTGAGTCGACCGCGATGCCTGTGGTGCCAGGCCTGGCCGACATCGACGCGCTGGACAGGCTCCTCGGGGCGCTCCGCGAGCGCGACTACGACCTCGTCGGGCCCACCGTCGTCGATGGTGTGATCGACTACGGGCCCTTCGATTCGGTGGCGCAGCTTCCGCTCGGCTGGGTGGACGAGCAGCGCCCAGGCCGATACGAGGCGAGCCTCCAGGTCGGGCCGGCAGAACCGGCTCCCGCTGGCGGGGGCCTACCGGTCCCTCGGGCCGATCCTGATGGTGGGCGGGGGCACGGTTCGATGCCCGGAAGGGCGTTCGGGTTCGCGGCACCGGCCACGTCGCCAAAGAGGTTCTTGCATCCGCCGGCCGAGGTGGTGCTGCGCGCGATACGCACGGCCACGGGCGCGATCGAGATGTCGACTCCAGAGCCTGCCGGCGGACGCCTGGCTCTTTTCGGGGTACGTCCCTGTGACCTGCACGCGATCGCGATACAGGACCGCGTGCTGGGCGGTGGCGAGCACCCCGACGATGCCTACGTGGCACGCAGGAAGGCCTGCTTCGTCGTGGTCGTCGAGTGCCAGGACCCCGCGCAGACCTGCTTCTGCACCTCCACGGAAAGCGGGCCGGGCGTTGACGGGGACGATCCGGCGTCAGCGGTTGCCGACCTCGTCCTGACCGAGGTGGCCGGTCGGCGGTTCGTGGTCAGGGCGCTCTCACGGGCGGGTGGTGAGCTGGCTGAATCGTTGGGCCTGCCACCGGCAGAACCCGACGCTGTCATGGACGCCCGAGCGCGGGTCACCGCCGCCGGCGAGCAGATGGCCCACAGCATCGACCTCACCAGGGTGCGCGAGACGGTGTTGGCGGCCCCGTCGCATCAGGCTTGGGAGGCCTTCGGCGAGCGATGCCTGGCATGCACGAACTGCACCCTCGTGTGCCCGACGTGCTTTTGCGTGTCGATGACCGAGCACGTCGACATGACCGACGGCAGCGCGACACGGTCCCGAGAGTGGGACTCGTGCTTCTCGCTGTCGTTCTCGTACCTGCACGGTGGCAGCGTACGGACCAGCACACGCTCGCGTTATCGTCAATGGGCGACCCACAAGCTCGTGACCTGGCTCGACCAGTTCGGCACGCCAGGATGCGTCGGATGCGGTCGTTGCATCACATGGTGCCCGGCCGGAATCGACATCCGCGAGCTGGCCGAGAGCCTGACACGTTGGATCCCGCGGGAGGTGAAGCCATGAAGGACCTGCATGAGCTTCTGGCAGGCCAACCCCTCTTCGAGGGAATCGAGCCCGACCACATCGAGTTCCTCGTCCGATGTTGCAAGCTCGTCCACTGCCGTCCCGGCGAGACCGTCTTCGCGGAGGGTGACGAGGCCGACCAGTGCTTCGTGGTCCGCACCGGCATGGTCATCGAGGGCCTTCACCTCCCTGACCGGGGCGAGGTGGGCCTGGCGACCGTCGAACCTGGTGAGCTGCTTGGGTGGTCGTGGCTCATCCCGCCACATCGCTGGTCACTGGATGCAAGGGCCGGCAGCGAGACCAGCCTCTTCGCGTTCGACGCCAAGTGCCTGCGCGAGAAGCTGGACGGGGACCCCCAGCTCGGGTACGTCCTGATGAGCAGGCTCGCACAGGTCGCCGGAGAGCGGCTGCTGATGGCCCGCCACCAGCTCGTCGACTTCTACGGGACCAGAGGTCATCGGGCTTGAGCACTGCCGGCGCCGACATGGATCGACGGGGCTCGCCGAGCTCACCCTGGCTGCCGGCCAGCGCCACGGTCACCCATGTCGTGCGCGAGCTGGCCGACACCGTGACCTTCGGCCTGAGGACGGTCGCGGATCCCCGACCCGCGCCACGCCCTGGCCAGTTCAACATGCTGTGGGTGTACGGGGTGGGCGAGGTTCCGATCTCGGTCGCCGGGCTGGGGGACGGCGAGCTTCCGGTGCTTCACACGGTCCGGGCTGTCGGTGCTGTGACCGACCGGCTGTGCGAGCTCGAAGCGGGTGACCAGATCGGCCTGCGTGGTCCGTTCGGGTCGTCGTGGTCGATCCGAACCGGGACTGCATCTGCTCGCGTCGCCGATTCATCCCACCTCGATCTGGTGGTTGTGGCGGGAGGTCTGGGACTCGCCCCCCTTCGACCGGTCATCGAGCTGGCCGCGGCGCGCCAGGACGGGTTCCGCCGCGTCAGCGTCCTGGTCGGAGCGCGCTCACCGTCCCAGCTGCTGTACTCGGCCGGCATCGACCGGTGGCGCAGCGAGGGACTCGACGTGCGGGTCATCGTCGATACCGCGGACTCGAGCTGGAAGGGCCCGATAGGGGTCGTGACACGACTCTTGCCAGACGCTGTGACCGAACCCGATCACACGTTCGCGATGATCTGCGGGCCCGAGGTGATGATGAGGCTCGTCACGGCCGAGCTGGTCGGATTCGGCGTCCCGGCGAACCGCATCGAGGTGTCCCTCGAGCGCAACATGGTCTGCGGCACGGGGATCTGCGGCCACTGCCAGCTTCGCGAGCTCATCGTGTGCCGTGACGGGCCAGTGGTGCGCCTGGACCAGGTCGAGTCGTTGCTGCGGGTGCCCGAGCTGTGAGCACGACCGGCTCCCGGCGACCACGTGGCGCCCGCCGTCCCTCGTTGGCGGTCTGGAAGTTCTCATCCTGTGACGGGTGCCAGCTCACCTTGCTCGACTGCGAGGACGAGCTGTTGGATCTGGCCGAGCGTGTACAGATCTCGCACTTCCTCGAGGCTTCGAGCGCGATCGTCGAGGGTCCCTATGACCTGTCCCTCGTCGAGGGCTCAGTGACGACTCCCGAGGACCTCCGACGAGTCAGTCGCGTCCGCGAGGTCTCCAAGGTCCTCGTCACCATCGGAGCGTGCGCGACTGCGGGAGGAATACAGGCGTTGCGCAACTTCGCCGACACCAGCGAGTACCTCGATGTCGTCTACGCGCAGCCCTCGTACATATCCACTCTTGCCACCTCGACGCCCATCGGCGCCCACGTTCCGGTCGACTTCGAGGTGCGGGGTTGCCCCATCACCAAGTCGCAGCTGATCGAGGTGATCGGCGCGATCCTCGCGGGGCGCAAGCCTCAGCTGCCATCGGTGAGCGTCTGCGCGGAGTGCAAGCGTGCGGGGACCCGTTGCGTGCTCGTATCGAG
>JAHFUU010000066.1:4903-8784 GCA_023264915.1 Microthrixaceae bacterium
GGTCACCCACGCCGGCTGCGGTGCCCTGTGCCCGCGCTTTGACCGGGGTTGCTATGGATGCTTCGGCCCTGCTGACACAGCCAACACCAGCGCGATGGTGAAGACACTCGACGCGCTGGGGATGAGCGATCCTCAGGTGGTTCGGCTGCTGCGCACCTTCAACGCCGGCGCGCCAGAGCTGTCCGAGGCGAGCACAGCGGTCGAGGCCCGCGCCGGGTTGTCGACAGCGGGGAAGCCGACTGGCGGGTCAGGTGATCGGCGGTGACCCACGGGAGATCGGCTTCGCGGACGGTCAGGGTCGGCGGGCTGGCGCGGGTCGAAGGCGAGGGAGCGCTCCAGATAGACGTCGAGGACGGTGAGCTGAGGTCGGTGCAGCTCCAGATCTATGAGCCGCCCCGGTTCTTCGAGGCGTTCCTTCGAGGCCGCTCGTACACCGAACCTCCCGACATCACGGCTCGCATCTGCGGCATCTGCCCGGTGGCATACCAGATGAGTGCGTGCCTCGCGATCGAGGACGCGCTCGGGGCTGTGATCGACGAGCCTCTGAGGCAACTGCGGCGGCTCCTCTACTTCGGTGAGTGGATAGAGAGCCACACCCTCCACATCTACCTGCTGCACGCCCCTGACTTCCTCGGCTACCCGGGCGCCATCGAGATGGCCGGGGACCATCGTGGCCTGGTCGAGCAGGGTCTCCGGCTCAAGAAGGTGGGCAACGAGGTGATCGAGACCGTCGGTGGCCGTGCCATCCACCCTGTCAACGTCCGCGTCGGTGGCTTCTACCGGGTGCCCACACGAGAGGACCTCAGGCCTCTCCGGTCCAGCTTGGATGAGGCCCTCGAGCTTGCAGTGGCAACCACGAACCTCGTCATGAGCTTCGAGTTCCCAGATTTCAGCCACGATCACCCGTACCTCGCTCTGCACAACCCGGACGAGTACGCGGTGCTCGGCGGGCGCATCGCGTCCACCAGTGGGCTCGACGCGCCGGTGGCCGGATTCGGTGACCACATCCGAGAGGAGCAGGTCGAGTGGTCAACTGCATTGCACGCGCACCTGCTGGAGGGTGCCCACTACCTGGTGGGCCCGCTGGCGCGCTATGCACTGAACCGAGCCGAGCTCGGTGGTCTCGCGGGTGAGATGGTCGCCTCCCTCGGGTTGCCCGAGGTCATCACCAACCCGTTCCAGAGCATCATCGTGCGCGCGATCGAGGTCGTGCACGCCTGTGAGGGCGCGATCTCCGTGATCGACAGCTACGAGCCTCCCCCGAGCCCCGCCGTGCAGCTGAACCCAGCCAGCGCCGTCGGCCATGGCGCGTCTGAGGCACCGCGGGGCCTGCTCTACCACCCACCTCGCAGAACCAGTCCACCATCGAGCACGACCTGTTCGCCTACGTCGAGGAGCATCTCGACGAGGACGACGCACAGCTCGTGTCGGGATGTGAGCACCTGGTCCGCAGCTATGACCCCTGCATCTCATGTGCAACCCACTTCCTCGACGCGACCGTCAACCGGAGCCCCCGGTGACGGGCCGCGCGGCTGGGATCGTCATCGGGGTCGGCAACCCGTTCCGCCAAGATGACGGCGTAGGCCCGGAGGTGGCGCGGCGAGTGGCCGAGGGCCTGGGATGCGAACCTCTCCGCGGTCACCAAGACGCTCGCGTGAGCGATGCGGTGCCAGGCGCGACGCCCTCTGACGGTGACCGCTCGCCAACCCCTTCCGAGATCGAGGTCGTAGAGCTGGACGGCGAGCCGACCAGGCTCATCGAGGCGTGGACTGACCGCCGGTTCGCGGTGGTGATCGATGCGGTGGCCGAAGGCGGCACACCCGGCAGCTTCCAGGTCGAGTGCTTGGGAGTCGGAGACCCGCGGTTGCCCGAGCGTGGTGGCGGCACCCATGCCATGGGGATCGGCGAGGCTGTGGCCCTTGGTGAGGCTCTTGACCGGATGCCCGAGCATCTCGTGGTGGTGGGTGTCAGGGGCACCTCCTTCGGCGAAGGGGACACGATGACCGCACCGGTGCTCGCTGCGGTCGGCCCGGTCACAGCCGTGGTCGAGAGGATCGCACGCCAGCTCGCGAATGGGAGGAATGGGTGACATGTGTGCTGACCAGATAGGGAAGGTGGCCTCGGTCCATCGCGCGGCCGGGTGCGTCGAGGTGGACCTGGGATCGGTCCGACGAGAGATGTCCCTGCTGGCGCTGGACCCGACTGATGCCGTCCGGTCAGGCGACTGGGTCGTTGCGTACCAGGGATACGTGCTCCATGTGATCGATGAGCCGACGGCACTCGAGATCCTCGAAGCGCGAGGGGAGAGGCCATGAGCGTCACAGCTGCCTGGGGGGCGGACGAGACCGGCCACACCAGGAGCCGCAACGGGCTCTGGCTCGCGTCGGCCACCGCTTGTGTCAGCGGTGTCGCCGTCTTCGTCAACAGCTACGGGGTGAAGCAGTTCCCGAACGCGACCGCCTACACGACCGCCAAGAACCTCGTTGCGGCCGGCCTCGTGGGCATCGCGTTCGTGGCAAGCCGCCTACGGGTCGCCCGGGCCCCCCATTCGAGCTCGGTCGGTGCGCCCGCCAGCGCGACCGGGGGAGCCGGACCGGGCAGGGCTCGCCGGGCGTTGGGCTGCGTGCTCATCGCTGTCGTCGGTGGCAGCGTCCCGTTCGTGCTGTTCTTCGAGGGGCTCGCCCGCGCGCAGGCCAAGGACGCGGCGTTCCTTCACAAGACGATGGTCATCTGGGTTGCTGTCGGCGCCGTCGTCGTGCTCAGGGAGCGCATCGGCTGGGGCCATGTGGCGGCAATCGGGGCACTCGTCCTCGGGCAGGCGTTCCTCGGCGTTAACCTCGACACCCTTCGCCCAGGCGGAGGTGAGCTGATGATCCTCGCTGCGACCTGGCTGTGGTCCGTGGAGGTGGTTCTCGCCAAGAGGCTGCTCGCATGGATCGATCCGGTTGCGCTCGCGCTTTGGCGCATGGGCCTCGGGTCGCTGCTGCTGGTGGCCTGGCTTGCTGCTTCGGGCCAGGTCGCGGCGCTCGGGCCCCAACAGGGCACTGGATGGCTGTGGGTCGTCATGACCGGATCGCTGCTGGGGGCCTACGTGCTGTGCTGGTACTCGGCCCTGAGCCGAGCGGGCGCGATCGACGTGACCGCCGTGCTGGTGCTGGCGGTGCTCATCACGGCCTTCCTCGAGGACCTGTTCAAGGGCACGGCACTCGCGCCCCAGTGGCCCGGCCTCGTGCTGATCGCGGTTGGAGTCCTCGCTGCTTGTTGGCTGAGCTGGTCGGCGCCGGCCAGCGCCGCCCCGACTGAGGGGTTGGCCCCTTGACGGGTGTCCCGGCTGGCACCCCGATCCGGTGTGGCCCGCATCGAGGCGCACGGCCAGCCCTCGCTGGCCGTGCCATCCGAGGGTCAACCCCGCCGGGCGGATCGAGGCTCCGGGGCTCGGGGTGGGCACTCCCATGAGCTCGGGCCCGATCATGTTCGCCCGCTACGCCTTCCCTCCGAATGCGTTGGGGCTCTGCGGCCCTGATGATCATCAGG
Source organism: Microthrixaceae bacterium (assembly GCA_023264915.1). Lineage (GTDB taxonomy): Bacteria > Actinomycetota > Acidimicrobiia > Acidimicrobiales > Acidimicrobilacustridaceae > JACPNV01. The sequence goes on from JAHFUU010000066.1 coordinate 8,438, forward strand.
CGTTGCTCGATCATGCCGACTCGGGTGCCTCTGACGGGGGTCTGGCCGAGCTTGCCCGCGGGTTCGAGGGAGCCTGGCCGTACCTCGAGCTGATCGCGGGTGCCAACGGGGTCCGTGACCCCTTGGATGCACGTGTCGTGGAGGCCTACTGGTTGGGTGGCCTTCTGGCATCACGGGTACGCCCGACGGACCTTGCGCACCACGCAGCACAGCGCTTCGAGAGATCAGCTGGTGCTGATTCCGGCCGGATCGCCGAGGCTGCTGTCGGTGGGCTCACGCCGACCCACGGCTTCCACGTGTTCCACGTCTACCCCTGGACCGGCCTGTTGCGATCGGGCCGGCAAGAA
>JAHFUU010000067.1 GCA_023264915.1 Microthrixaceae bacterium
GCAGACGAGGCGCACCTGCGGAGGAAGGTGGATGATCACCTCTTCCCAGACCGCGCCACGGTAGGCGTCCTGGAGGTAGTGCACCTCGTCGAGCACCACGTAACCGAGGTCGATGAGCGCCTCAGAGTCCGCATAGAGCATGTTGCGGAGGACCTCGGTGGTCATCACGACCACGGGAGCATCCCCGTTCAGCGCGTTGTCACCGGTCAGGAGCCCGACTTTGCCCTCACCGTGCGCGAGCGCGAGGTCGCGGTACTTCTGGTTCGACAGCGCCTTGATGGGGGTCGTGTAGAAGGCGCGCTTTCCGGCGAGGAGCGCCTCGTTGATCGCATGCTCGGCAACGACGGTCTTGCCCACGCCCGTGGGAGCAGCGACGAGCACCGATTCGCCCCGGTCGATGGCAGCCATCGCCTCGCGCTGGAAGCGATCCAGCTCGCCGAGGAACGTGGGGGCCATGCCGTCAGTTCGACGCGCGCGCGGCCTTGCGCTTCTTCCTGGTGAGAAGCCAGCCGATGAGGATCGATGCCTCATAGAAGAGGTACATGGGTGCGAACAAGGCGAGCATGCTTATGGGGTCACCGCCTGGAGTTATCACCGCGGCCACGACCGCGATGACCACGATCGCCATGCGGCGCCACGAGTTGAGCTTGCCTGGGGTGATGACGCCAGCCATCTGCAAGCCGACCAGGAGTACGGGGAACTCGAACCCGATGCCGAAGGCGATCATCATGATCAAGTTCAGCTTCAGGTAGCTGTCTGCGGTTGCGAGGATGTCGATGCTCCCAGGTTGCGGCGTGCCCGATGCGCTGTCGGTGTAGCCGGCCACTGCCAGGAAGAACTGGATGGCCGCAGGCAGGATCACATAGGCGAGTGCAGCGCCCAGGACGAACAGGACGAGCGAAGCAAGTACGAAGGGAACCGCGTACTTCTTCTCCTTGGGGTAAAGCCCCGGGGTGACGAACCGCCAGATCTGCCACAAGAGCACGGGCATCGCGAAGATGATCCCGAGGTAGGCCGACACCTCGATCCTCAAGAAGAACGGAGCGGTCAGGTCTGTTGCGATGATCTTGGCGTTGGGCTGGATCCTGAGGTAGGGCGCGGTCAGGAACTCGAACACGTACGGAAACAGGAACCAGCCGGCGACGGCTCCGACCACGACGGCACCTGCCATCTTCACGAGCCGGTTGCGGAGCTCGGCCAGGTGCTCCCACAGAGTCATCCTCCCCGCCTCTAGCGGGTCGTGCTCTGGCGCGACGTCGGTCATCGCTGATGGTTAGGCGGCGCCCTGCTCGCCGCCCGCGGCGGGCGAGCCGGTCCCCGGCTTGTCAATGGGAACAGACTTGAGCTCGGGCACAGCGCTGGGGCGACCTGGCGGTGACTGCCCGGCGGGGCCAGACTGCGTCCCGACAGCCGGGCCGGCTTCTGAGAGGTCGCTGGACTCGCCGGCCTGCCCGTTGGCGCCAAGGGGCGGAAGGGTGGGCCCGGGGTTGGGATTCATGCTCTGCTTGAACCCATCGACATCCATCGCCTGGCGCATCTCCTGCTGGAAGCCCGAGGACATCCGTCGGAGCTCACCGACGACCTTGCCGACCTTCCGCGCCGTCTCGGGGAGCTTGTCTGGCCCCAGCACGATCAGGGCCAGCAACAAGATGACGAGCATCTCGCCGCTGCCGACGTTGAACATGCCGAGAGCTTACCTGCTTGGTCGTCCCGGCACGATGTCGCCGAGCACCTCTTGGTTGCCTCGTAACGAGCCCAGCGCGAACGCCAGGTCGTTGCCCGCCTCGGTCAACGACGACAGCTGCTCACCCAGGTGCTCGACGTGGCGCACCGGGCCGGCGAGCAGCGCCGACGCCGCAACGGCAACGCCTGCAAGGATCATCAGGACCAAGACCGGCCCCACTGCCAGCACGCACACACCCTAACCAACAGCGCTGCCTGGGGCGCTGCTGCCTGAACCCGCCCTGGCGAGTCAATCAGAGAGCGACGCCATCGCGTCAGCGAGGGCGCCGTCATCAAAGAGGAGCTCGTGGAAGTCGAGCAGGTCGTCATGGGTGAAGGCTGCTCCCCCGCCGCGCGGCTCGCTGAGCTCCAGGGGTGGGCTCCAGGTCGAGTACGCAACACCAGATGCGACAAGAAGATCCACGGTACGAGGTTCGGCCGGCTTCACGACAGTCATCCTGCACGACGGGCACCGGAACGAGTAGGTGCCTTGGTTGTCCGCCGTGCAAACCCGCACCTTCACCTCGTCGGTTGTCAGCTCGACGTCTCCACAGTCTGTGCAGCTTGCCCGGATCGTCGCCATCGGAGAACCCCTCTCGTACCCAGCCTCCTGGGTTAGTTACGGCCCCAACCGACAGTGCCTTGACCTCCATCCGTGGGCCATCTGAACCATTTCGCACCGATTTGGGCCAAACGGCCCACCGATGACAGCGGTCGCGCCAGTGCCCACGGCTCCTCGCGATGCGGGGTCGACGGTCCCATCCCGATCACATGAATCGTCGGGGCGGAGCCCCGCTAGCTTGTGCCGGCGTGCAAAGCCAGCTGCCATCACGGGTGAGCCCACCCCTCCTGTTCGCTCATCGTGGGTCCACCACGAAGTCGATTGAGAACATCACTGATTCACTGTTGTCGGCCCTGCGGTCAGGCGCGTCGGGACTCGCATGTGCAGCCAGCTTGACCACGACCGGCGAGGTGCTGTTGGGCGACGCCGGGCAGGCCGCGGGGCGAGGTATCCGGCGATCGATCATGTCGACCCGCCGAGCACAGGTGCCCCCTCAGGTGCTCTCACTGGCTGAGGTGTACGAGGTCTGTGGAACGGACTTCGACCTGTCCCTCGATTCAACAGATGGGGCAACTGGGCCCGAGGTCATAGCTGCGGCCCGCGAGGCAGGAGCTGAGGATCGGCTGTGGCTTCACCATCAGGACGTGGAGGTTCTGTCCTCATGGCGCGAGCTGTCAGGCCAGGTTCACCTCGTGCACGCCACTCAGTTGAGAAGGCTCGACCAGGGGCCCGAGCGCCACACCGCTCAGCTCTCGTCCGCCCGGATCGATGCCTTGGAGCTTCACCACAGCGAATGGAGCGGCGGGTTGACGACCCTTGTCCATCGTTTCGATCTGTGCGCGTTCACCTGGGACGCCCAGTTCGAGAGGGTTGTCGAGCGTGCCGTGCTCTTGGGGATGGATGCCGTGGCCGGCAACGACGTCGATGTGATGGTCGGAGTCGTGCGACGACTTGGGTGACACCACCAGCGGCGGCAACCTGAAGGTGATGCGTGGGGCTCGACGTATCAGAGCCCGCTCAACCGGCTGAGGGGCCAGACCCTGGTGAAAGCACGACCGACGATGTGGTCCTGGGGAATTGCTCCGATGAACCTGCTGTCTCGCGAGTTTGAGCGGTTGTCTCCCATCACCCATACGGTTCCGGGGGCGACCTTGCATGGCTGGGGCAGCGTGCACTGCTGGGTCCCCTGGGCGGTGACGGTGTTCGGAGGCAGGTACGGCTCGTCGAGGAGCTGGCTGTTGATGTAGACCTTGCCCTTCTCGTCGAAGGCGATCTGCTCTCCGGGCAGCGCCACCACTCGCTTGATCAGATCCTTGGTCTCGTCGAGACCAGAGTTGTCAGGCGCCTTCTCGAAGACGACGACGTCGCCCCGGTTGACGTCGTGCAGGTGGTAGCTGAGCTTGTTGACCAGAACCCGGTCGTTCTCGAGGAGGGTCGGGTTCATCGACGCCGAAGGAATGAAGAACGCCTGCATGACAAAGGTCTTGATCACCAGTGCCACCGCAATGGCCCCGGCGAAGACCACCACCCACTCGATCGCCACGGAAAGTGCAGGCTTCTTCGGGACACCTCCGTCAGCTGGCGTTGATGGTGGCGCCACCGGCGTCTCGGTCGTCACATGACCACTTTCGTTGTGTTCGCCCCTGGTGGAGCCATCGGTTCTGGCGGGCTTGGGATGCGGTCCACCAGGCCTGGGCCTTCGTGGACTGGAACAAACCTATCGGAATTGATGACCCGTGGGGTCACGGGTGCGCCTCACTCGCTCGGGGAAGGCACCAGTGGGCGTCAAAGCGACGCGATGAGCTTCTCGACCCGATCGTCGCGTGCCTTGAAGGGGTCCTTGCACAGCACGGTCCGCTGTGCCTGATCGTTCAGCTTCAGGTGCACCCAGTCGACGGTGAAGTCCCGCTTGCGCTCCTTGGCACGGCGGATGAACTCACCCCTAAGCCTCGCCCGCGTCGTCTGTGGGGGTTGCTCGATGGCCGTGTGGATGTCGGAATCGTCACATATCCGCTCGACCATGTCCCGGTCCTGCATCTTGTAGAAGAGCCCGCGGTCACGATTGACGTCGTGGTACTGCAAGTCCAGGAGCGCGACCCTGGGATGGCTCAAAGGGAGGTCGTTCTTGTCGCGGTAGCCCTCGATCAGCTTGTGCTTGATGACCCAGTCAACCTCGCGGTCGAGCTTGAAGGGGTCGGACTCGAGGTGGGTCATGCAGTGCTCCCACATGCCCAATGCCTGCTTCTCGAGAGGGCTGAGATCGCGGCGCTCCGCGTACCGCAATGCCCTGTTGAGGTACTCGCTTTGGATCTCGAGGGCACTGGCTTCCCGGCCATTGGCCAACCTCACCCGTCGGCGACAGGTGAGGTCGTGGCTGATCTCCCTGATCGCTCGAATGGGGTTCTCGAGGGTCATGTCGCGAAGCACCACCGACGGCTCCTCGAGCATCCGCAGGAGTATCGAGCACGCGCCGACCTTCAAGAAGGTCGCGTACTCGCTCATGTTCGAGTCGCCGACGATCACGTGCAGGCGCCGGTACCTCTCGGCGTCGGCGTGGGGCTCGTCTCGAGTGTTTATGATCGGCCGGCTCCGGGTGGTCGCGCTGGACACACCTTCCCAGATGTGCTCTGCGCGCTGGCTTACGCAGTACATGGCACCACGCGCGGTCTGAAGCACCTTGCCTGCACCCGCATAGATCTGGCGGGACACGAGGAAGGGGATGAGCACCTCGGCGTAGTGGCCGAAGTCGTCACGGCGCGAGGTCAGGTAGTTCTCATGGCACCCATAGGAGTTGCCCGCAGAGTCGGTGTTGTTCTTGAACAGGTAGATCGTGCCCCTGATGCCCTCTTCTCGGAGACGTTGCTCGGCTGCTCGCAGGAGTTGCTCGAGGATCCTCTCCCCCGCCTTGTCATGTACGACAAGGTCATAGATCGAGTCGCATTCGGGAGTGGCGTACTCGGGGTGGCTACCAACGTCGAGGTACAGCCGGGCCCCATTGGCCAGGAAGACGTTGCTGCTGCGCCCCCAGGACACGACACGGCGGAACAGGTAGCGGGCAACCTCGTCGGGACTCAGGCGTCGCTGGCCCCGCAGGGTGCAGGTGACCCCGTACTCGTTCTCGAGGCCGAAGATCCGGCGCTTCATCTGTAACTCAGGTGTCGCCCGGCCGGCGGGCCATTCGGTCCCACATCAGCTCACCCTACAGTTCGATCCGGCATGCGGCGCGGCCGCGCCGTCGCTCGAGCGGTCAGACAACGACCGACAGCCGCGCTCGACCTCAGCCCAGACTGGCTTCACTGACCCTCCGCGCCGAGGATCTGATCTACTCGCTCGTCCTCGATTCGCTCGAATGCCCGACGACCGTTGCTGCGTGCCAGCACGGCGACCTCTAGCTCGTCAGAGGTCAGAGTCCGGTCGCTGCCGGCGAGTGCCTTCACGGCGGCTCGGAGCGCCTGGTCGAGGGTCATGCCCTCGGCGAAGGACTCATCGAGGCGTGCAGCGATCGCGTCAGCCTCGCCGCCGAGAACCGTGAAGTTCCTCTCGTCCATCACGGTCCCGTCATAGAGGATGTGGAAGAGCTGGTCCTTGTCGCGCCTCTCGTCGCCACCGGCGATCTCGGGATCCTCGGCGACCTCGGCGACCAGTATCTCGACCTCGAGGGGTTTGATCTCGTGGGTGAAGACCTGGTTGAGGATCTGCGCGTACTGGTTGGCGAGGCTCCGGGCGTCGACGTCCTCGCGGCTGAAGGAGTAGCCCTTGAGATCGGCGTGCCTCACGCCCGCGATCCTCAGCTGGTCGAACTCGCTGTAGCGGCCAACGCCAGCAAAGGCGATGCGGTCATAGATCTCACTCACCTTCCGGAGGGTTGTGGACGGGTTCTCGGCACAGATCAACACCCCGTCGTCATAGAGAACCGCCGCGAGGCTCCGGCCGCGGGCGATGCCTTTTCGGGCGTAGTCCGCCCGGTCTTTCATCACCTGTTCAGGTGCCACGTAGAAAGGCATGCTCATGACGCTGGTAGCTCCCCGTCGCTTCGAACAGCCAAGGTGTCAATGGACCCATCCGGGCGAGCGCCCGGACAGTGCCCTCGGATCTCTTGGCCGGCGCGTGTGGTCACCGAGAGCTCGGCTTGGTTGTGGCGGGCCAAGGCTCGACTGTGGAGGCTCATGAGGAGTCACCGTCCGCGCCGCCCAGATCGCTGGTCTCAGGTACGCGCCGGCTCTCTCGCGCCCGGGCGCTGATCTCGGCCACATAGGTCTCGAACCGCCCAGCGACCTCCTCTTCGCCCACCCGCGTGAAGCCGTCCGATGTCACGGTGGCCACCACGGGGTAGATGTTGCGTATGGGATCTGGGCCCCCGGTAGCCGAATCTTCGTCTGCTGCCTGCCACAGGGCCGCCAGCACGAGGTCGATGACGTCACCCCGTCCTATCCCCTCGCGGAAGCCCAGCTTCACCACGGTGCCGGCGTGAAGGCTTCCCGACCCGGTGGCGGCGAAGTTGGATTCCTCGTAGCGGCCCCCGGTGACGTCGTACTGGAACAGGCGGCCGCTCCTCCGCCTCAGGTCATAGCCGGCGAACAGAGGCACCACCGCCATGCCCTGCATCGCAGCGGGCAGGTGCTGGCGGACCATCTGACCGAGCTGGTTCGCCTTGCCCTCGAGGCTCAGCGCGGACCCCTCGACCTTCTCGTAGTGCTCGAGCTGGAGCTGGAACAGCTTGACCATCTCCATCGCCGGCCCGGCAGCCCCTGCGATCGCCACGGCGCTGTGCCTGTCGGCAGGGAAGACCTTCTCCATCGCTCGATGCGAGATCCAGTTGCCACTCGTTGCCCTGCGGTCACCTGCCATGACCACCCCGTCGAGGTAGCGGACGGCTACCACAGTCGTGCCGTGGGTGACCGCCAGCGGGTCCAGGAGGCCACCGGTCGGAGAAGGCGGGACGGGGGGCTCGAGCCCGGCCCGACGAACCAGCTCGGCGAAGTCAGGCCCGGGATCTGAGCCGGGCGTGAACAAGGGAAACCTCATGGCTGCCTCGATGGGGGCCTGCTGGCACGTTGCCCCAGATCCGAGTTTGGGAGTGGTCGATCTCTGCGGGCACCATCTGTGGGCATGAGATGACCCTATCGGCTCGGGTCCACTCAGGCTGCGCCAGGGAACGACCGGGTCAGGACTACTGCCCGCCCTTTTGCACGTATCCCTTGACGAAGTCCTCCGCGTTCGTCTCCAACACGTCATCGATCTCATCAAGGAGATCGTCGAGCTCAGCCTTGAGCTTCTCGGCCTTCTCTGAAGGCTCGGGCGTCTCGACGACGGGCTCCTCGGTCCGCTGCGGCGGAGTTTTCTTCTTCTGCTCTCGCTCTGCCATGCCTGTCAACTCCTGCGGGTCTAGTGACGGCCCGCTCCCTGAACATGCCTACCACTGACCTGGTCGTTCGCCAACATGCCTACCACCAAAGTAGGTGTGAGTGGTGACATACCGACCTCGCCGCCGGACGCCTGTCAGGTTCCGAGCCTGTCGAGCAGCTCGGCTGGAGTCGAGCACTCTGCCAGGAGGTCCGCGACGTGGGCCTTGGTTCCTCGCAGGGGCTCCATCATCGGCACGCGGCGGAGGGGGTCGCGCCCGACGTCGAAGACGAGTGAATCCCAGTTCGCGGCAACGATCTGGTCTGACCACCGCTGGAGGCACTTGCCGCGGAAGTAGGCCCTCGTGTCAGAGGGTGGCTCGGATGTGGCCAGCACCGCCTGCTCGTCTGGGACCACCTTCGCCAACCCGGCCCTGGCCGCGAGTGAACGGTCCGGGCGCAGGTCGTGGTACTGGAGGTCCATCGCGGCCAGGCGCGCGTCGCTCCAGGACAGGTCATGACGCTCGCGGTATCCGTTGATCAGGCGGTACTTCGCCACCCAGTCGAGCTGGTCGGCCAGAGACATCGGGTCCGATTCGAGGCATGACAGGACGGCTTCCCACCGTCGCAGCACATCTTGGCCCACGTCTTCGCCGACGCAGTCCAGGCCGACGTCTTCGGAGTACTTCCTCGCTCGATCGAGCAGCTCCCACTGCACGTCCAGCGCCGTGACCCGCGAGCCGTCGGCCAGCTCGAACGTCTTCCGCAGGGTGAGGTCATAAGACACCGCCCTCATGACCGCGACGGGAGCCAGGAAGTTGAACTCACGTGGCAAGAAGTCGTCTTCGATCATCGACAGGACCACCGCAGTGGTACCCACCTTCAGGTAGGTGGCTGTCTCGGAGAGGTTGGCATCGCCGCAGATCACGTGCAGGCGCCGGTACTTCTGGGCATCGCTGTGAGGCTCGTCGCGCGTGTTGACGATGGGCCGCTTGAGGGTGGTCTCGAGGCCGACCTCCTCCTCGAAGAAGTCGGCTCGCTGGGTCAGCTGGAAAGGCACGTCGCTGACCGTGACCCCGGCCACCTCAGAGCCGACCTTCCCCGCACCGGTGAAGAGCTGGCGGGTGATGAAGTGGGGCATCAC
>JAHFUU010000513.1 GCA_023264915.1 Microthrixaceae bacterium
GATGCGCTGTACCTGTGCGGGCCCTCGTCCTATCCGGGTGGTTGCGTGCACGCAGCCTGCGGCTACAACGCCTACAAGGCGATCGCTGAGGACCTCGGCCTCGCCATCCCCATCGGAAACGGCCGGTCCTACTGATGGGGGTCCGCGGCGAGTGGCCATCGGGCGATGCCCCCCACAGCGAAGCCCGAACGGTGGCGGCGAGTGCGTAGCGAGTATGACGTCATCATCATCGGAGCGGGCCACAACGGGCTCACCCTCGGCTCATACCTCGCACGGAGCGGCCTGGACGTGGCCGTTCTCGAGCGCCGGCACGAGGAGGGTGGCGGGCTTTGCACCGAGGAGCTCACCCAGCCGGGCTTCTTGCACAACGTTCATGCCAACTACCACACCTTCGTCGATCTCGCCCCACCGGTGAACGACCTGGACGTCCGTGGTCACGGAGTCGAGTACCTGCGACCCGAAGTGCAGATGGCATCCGTCTACGAGGACGGCACCGCGCTTGTGATCCACAGCGATCTCGACAAGACGTGTGCCTCGATCGCTCGCTTCTCAGAGCAGGACGCCGACACGTTCAGGCGGCTGACATCTGAAGCGCACGGATACGTCGACTTGCTGCTCGGAACTTTGATGTACCAGCCGCCCATGTCGGTCAAGGAGCTCACCAAGGCACTCGCATCCTTCGGTGTCGAGGACCGCTCGGAGTTCCTGTCGGTGAAGCTGCGACGCGAGACGATCAACGAGTTCCTGGATCAGCACTTCACGAACCCCAAGGTCAAGGCACACCTGGCGTTCCACGGCGCGGTGTGCGGCTACACGAACGACGTCGCGGGCCTGGCCATCGGGTTCCCGCTGCTGATCGGCAAGATCGACAACTGGCACCTCTGCGTCGGCGGATCGCACCGGCTGGCGCATGCCCTGTGGCGGGATCTTGCCCAGCACGGCGGCACGATGATCTCTGACGCCGAGGTGTCCCACATCCAGGTCGAGGACGGGCGAGCGGTCGGTGTGACCCTGAGCACCGGCGAGGAGCTGAGTGCGCGCAAGCTGGTGGCATCGACCATCGACGTCGAGCAGACCTTCCTGCGGCTTCTCGACCCTGGCGACACACCAGAGGAGCTGCGCGATCGGGTCGCCACCAAGGTCAAGCACAAGGACTGGACGCTGTTCTCGGTTCACCTGGCCATGACCGAAGCCCCCCAGTACGAAGCCGCCGCCTTTGACCCGGACGTGAACCGGGCATGGGTCGTCAACCTGGGATACGGGTCGACGGAGGATCTCGACGACGACTGGCGCTTGATCCGCTCGGGCAAGCTCCCTGACCCGCGCCCCAATGCGGCAGTCAACTCGCTCTATGACCCGACTGACGCGCCCGAGGGTTGCTTCACGGGCCTGCTGCGCCAGTTCGCCCCCTTCGACATAGAGGGTGCAGGCGCGGCAGAGTGGGAGTCAGCGGGCCGCTGGTACGGCCGCCGCTGCATCGACGCGTGGCGCCGGTACGCACCGAACCTGACCGATGAGGCGATCATCGACTGGGCAGTGTTCACACCTCAGGACATAGCGCAGAAGATGACGAACATGGTCGCCGGCGACTGGATGATGGGTGAGATCTCCCTTGACAACATGCTCGATCAGCGGCCGCTGCCAGAGCTCGGCCAATACCGCACGCCGGTCAAGAACCTCTACATGGCCGGCTCTACCCAGCACCCTCACGGCTTCATCACCTTCGGGCCCGCCTACAACGCGCTTCAGGTGATCGCCGAGGACCTCGAACTGACGCCCTGGTGGCGGAAGATATAGAGGCGGACAGAGGTGCTGGCATTGTCCGAGGCCGACTCTGGGACGGCAGATCGGGGCGCCATCTCGAACGGAGCCCCACGGCGGCCCGACGTGGTGCTGCCGGCCGGTGACGACGCGTCGGGAATGGCAACGATGCTGGCTGAGCTACTCCGTGACAACGTCAAGGACTTCCCCGGGCGGGCCCGCGCGGCGCGGATCACCCGCGGGTCGGTGGTCATGACCGCCGCCGACAGGGACCGGTCGGTGACGTTGCGCTTCCTGCCCGGCCGAGTAGAGGTGACCGACGGGGCAGACGAGCGCGCGCCCGCGATCGTGGGCCCATGGCTCGAGATGACCAAGTTGTGCAGCGGCCATGTGTCCCCCGCGAAGGCGATCCTTTCCGGCGATCTGGCCGTGCGGCGTCCATGGGGTCCAGCTGTCGCCGGCGCGGGGTACGCGTTGTCGGTTCCTCGCTCGTACTACGGCGAGTCCCGAGAGCTGCACGCCTGGCAGGTCGCACTTGTTGCTGGCGCTGGCATCGGCGCGATCGGGGTGCTGGCGGTGGTGTTGGGGGCGCGGCACCGGAGCGCCGCGGCGAAGCATCGCGGGCTGACAACGACACGATGATCGACTTCGACCAGAGGAGACACAGATGAGCACCGTCCAGATCGACCCCGGTGTGCGCGAGGAGGTCAAGACGGTCATCGAGACCGCTCACCGGTTTGCTGAGGAAGTTCTGCGTCCCGTCGGAGCAGAGCTGGACAAGCTGACCGACCCCGCCGATGTGATCGCTCCCGGCTCGCCGCTGTGGCCGGTCTTCGATCGCTACCGCGAGCTGGGGCTGACGGACATGGCCTCTCCTGAGCTGGGCCTTTCACCAGCGGAGCAGGCCTACCTCCAGTCTGCGGTCGGCTAGGAGATGGGATGGTGCGACTCAGGCCTGGCGATAAGCCTCGCGGTCTCCCAGTTCCACCGCATCTTCGCGATGCTTTCGGGCAATCCAGCCCTCATCGAGCAGTTCGCCGGCCCGGACAGCAAGGAGATCGGGTGCTGGGCGATAACCGAGCCGGACCACGGCAGTGACTCGCTCGCGTTCACCGAGGGCCACTTCAAC
>JAHFUU010000514.1 GCA_023264915.1 Microthrixaceae bacterium
TACGCCCCTGCCTGATGACTTCTCGGGTTCGGGCACCTCTGGTGGACAGGCGCGCGCCGACGCAGAGCCTGCGTCCCCATCAAGGGTTGGCAGGATCGTCGCCGCCTGGGCGGCGCTGGTAGCCCTGGTTCTTGCTGCCGCCAGGCTCTTCTCGCTGTTCGTGCTCGGATTCCTGGATGTGGTCGGGGTGCTCACGATCTTGTGCTTCTTCGGCGTGGGGTTGTGGTGGTCGGTCACTGGCCGGCACCTGAAGCGTTGGGCGGGAGCAGTGTTGGCCACCCTCGCCGGTCTTGGGGCTGTCGCTGCAATGGTCGCTTTCGTTCTCGAGTGGCCTCGCCAGCTACTCAGTCTCGGGGCCTTCCTGTTGATGTTCGGCTTCTTCTCCGCGCGTGCTGTCGGGATCGGCTCTCCGCTCAGCCGGTGGCGCCAGGACAGGGTGACGCTGCCGGCCTCGGCCCGGGAACCCTCGTCGGTGCTGAACCAGGTGACGGTGCCTGCTGGCCTCATCATCAACGAGAGGTCCGGGGGTGGAAAAGCCAAGGAGATACGCCTGGCCGAACGAGCCAATGCGATGGGCATAGACGTCGAGGTGCTCGGCAAGGACGACGATCTCACCGCGATCGCCGAGCAGTTGATCTCGAGTGGGGTCGAGATCATTGGCATGGCAGGAGGTGACGGATCTCTTGGCCTCGTAGCGTCGGTGGCGATGCGCCACGCGGCCAGGTTCGTGTGCATCCCGGTCGGTACACGCAACCATTTCGCGCGTGACCTCGGTTTGGACAGGACCGATCCGCTGACAGCTCTGACTGCTTACTATGGCCACGAGATCTCCGTCGACGTCGGGAGGATCAACGGGCAGACCTTCCTGAACAACGTCAGCTTCGGGGTCTATGCCGACTTGGTGCACGATCCGAGCTACCGCGATGCGAAGATCGAGACGGGGCAAGCTCTGGTCAGCGAGCTTGTGTCGGGCGAGCGACAACCCTGTCCTCTCCATTTCGCCGGCCCGGATGGGCAGCGCTTCTCGTCCGCGTTCGTGGTGTTGGCCGCGGTTGGTCAGTATGAGATGGCGACACTCAGCGATCTGGGTGTTCGCGCTTCGCTCGAGAGCGGTGTGCTGCAGATAAGCGTCCTCGAGCCCCACGACGAAAGGCAGCTCCGCAGGCTCACCGCAGCAGCCGTGCTCGGAACCCTCGAGAGCCAAGACGGGTTCTGGCAATGGGACGCGACGGAACTCGAGATCGCCTCACCCCTTGGTGAGGTGCATGCTGGCGTCGATGGTGAGGCTCTGACGTTCGGTTCCCCGGCAAGGATCTCCCTGCAACCTCGAGCCCTGCGGGTGATGGTTCCCGACTCGGTAACTCCTGTGCCAGGTCCGCAGTCCAAGCCGCTCAGCGCGACGGTGGCTGACCTGTTCCGGCTTGCGATGGGTGAGAGCGATGACTGAGTCGGTTCGGTGCCAGTGGTGGATCATGTCCCGTGTACACGGTCGCGCCGACGGACGGCGCTTGCCACATCGCCCTCAGGGGCGCAGCCCCCGAGGGAAACCGGCGCTTGCGGCTCGTTTTCGTGAGATCGGTCCAGGCTCACTAGATTCGGGCCAGTTGTTCATGCCGTAGGCGCGGGATCCAACCCTGGAGATGTCTGTGAACGAGCCAGTTCGTGTCGCCGTCACCGGAGCGGCAGGTCAGATCGGCTACAGCCTGTTGTTTCGAATAGCGAGTGGTCAGATGCTCGGGCCTGACCAGCCACTGATCCTTCAACTGCTCGAGATCACGCCGGCGCTCGACGCTCTGCGGGGGGTCGTCATGGAGCTCGAGGACTGCGCTTTCCCACTCCTGGGAGGGGTCGTGCAGACTGACGATCCCAACGAAGCCTTCGAGGGCGTCAACTTCGCGATGCTGGTCGGTTCACGACCGCGCTCCAAGGGGATGGAGCGCAAGGAGCTCCTCGAGGCCAACGGAGCGATCTTCACGGTTCAGGGAAAGGCTCTCAGCGACAATGCTGCGGATGACGTCCGCGTGCTTGTGGTGGGCAACCCCGCCAACACGAACTGCCTCATCGCGATGAACAACGCTCCGAGCATCGACAATCGGAAGTTCAGCGCGATGACCAGGCTTGACCACAATCGAGCCATCGCTCAGGTGGCCCAGAAGACCGGCGCGCAGGTGGCAGATGTCAAGAAGCTTGCCATCTGGGGCAACCACTCCTCGACGCAGTACCCGAACATCTTCGACGCCGAGATCCAGGGCAAGCCAGCTACCGAGATCATCAACGACCAGGGTTGGATCGAGACCTCCTTCATCCCGACCGTTCAGCAACGCGGCGCCGCTGTGATCGAAGCGCGCGGCCTGTCAAGCGCTGCAAGTGCAGCGAATGCTGCCATCGACCACGTGCGAGATTGGGTGAGTGGCAGCGAGGAAGGCAACTGGGTGAGCATGGCGGTCTGCTCTGACGGCAGCTACGGGGTCCCTGAAGGACTCATCTGCTCGTTCCCGATCGTATGCAGCGGAGGGGAGTGGGAGATCGTTGAAGGGTTGGACAACAACGAGTTCTCCCAGAACCGGATCGACGTGACCGTCGCGGAGCTGTGTGAGGAGCGCGACACGGTGCGCGACCTGGGTCTCATCGACTGATCCACTGGCCTGCGGGTCACCCAGGTGTCGCTTGGCACCTCGGACCACCGTGTCCGCGAGACTGTGCCAATGAGCGTGCCCAACCCGGTTGCAGCCGCGCCGACGCGTGCCGAACGCAGGGCAGCTGCTCGGGTCTCACTTCTCTCGTTGGGTGCCTATGTGGCCTTCGTCGTCGTCATCGCCGTCACGCAGCATGGCCATCCCGAATGGTTCGCGAAGTTCGGGGACGAGGGCCAG
>JAHFUU010000515.1 GCA_023264915.1 Microthrixaceae bacterium
GTCTCGGCCCAGCTCGTCTCCCACTCACCGCAACGCTCGGGGATCGTGACGACCGCGTCGCCGGTCTTGCGCTCGCCTCCTCTCCCGATTCCGCAGCCCAGCTCGGTTGAGGCACCAACCGGTTGCGCCTGGCCAGAGTTGAAGTAGTGATCCCCCAAGCCGATCCCGGTCACGAGGGCAGTCGAGTCTCCGAACACGGCCATGCGTGGGATCCGCGCCGGGGCCCCGGAGCCAGCTTGGGAACCTGAGTCCCGGCCTCCCGCCGGTGAGGGGACCGAGGTCGCGGTCGCGCGCTGGCGGGCCTCGTCGAAGCGCCGCTGGCTGGCCTCGAAGTCGTTGGCCTTTTCAGGGGCAGAGGTCGAGACGACGAACCCCACGAGCAGCAGGGAACCGACGGCGAAGGGAGCCAGCCTCGGCACGCGGATCGTCTGGAGCGCTGTCCCCCGGCGGAACGGCATCTCGAGCCAACGGTAAGAAGCCATCGCCATGGGGACGGCGATCAGCATCCGCAGTGCGAACAGCCACCATCCGTCGATGTGGGTCCTGGCCGGGTTGAGCACCAAGAAGACCGGCCAGTGATACAGGTACAGCCCATAGGAGATCCGGCCCAGCCACTGCAACGGGGCTACAGCCAGAACCAGCCGTACCGGACCCGAGGCCACCGCACATGCCGCCACGACGGCGACCGTGGCGAGTGAGTAGGCCACCAGCCCGCCGTGATACAGCCAGGGCGATTCGTGGGTGGCCTGGTTCCACATGACGATGATCACGCCCAACCCGAGCACTCCCCCGGCCGCAACCAGCGCGCCCGATGCACGGGAGGTCCGCAAGCCACCGGCACTCAGGCGGTGAGCTATGCACCCGGCAAGAAGTGCTCCGGCGAGCAGCTCGGCCATGCGGGTGTCGGTGCCGTAGTAGAGGCGGTCGACCGACCATCCAAGCCGCGGGGCAAGGCCGACCATCAGCGCGACCGATGCGGCGGCCGCGACGGCCAGAACCGCCACGAACCGCCGGCGGCTCCAACCCATCGCTACCAGAACGCCGAACACGACGAGCGGGTACAACAGGTAGAACTGCTCTTCGACTGCGAGGCTCCAGAAGTGCAGCAGGGGTGACGGGGCCTCGAACAGGGACGCGTACGACTGCCCGGCGATGACCGATCTCCAGTTGGCGCCATAGACCAGCGCGCCGAGCGTGTCGAAACCAAGCCCCTTGCGCTGACCGACGTCGCCAAGGGCGAGGGTCACCGCCTGGGCCAGCACGAGGGAGGCGATTGCCGCTGGGAGGAGGCGGCGCGCCCGGCGGATCCAGAAGGTGCCCAGGGAGACACGGTCGCTCTGGCGGTGCTCTCGCAGCAGCAGGGCTGTGATCAAGAACCCCGAGAGAGTGAAGAAGCTCGACACACCGAGGAACCCGCCACGGGCCCAGCTGAAACCGGCGTGGAACAAGATGACGCCGACCACGGCTGCTCCCCGGAGCCCGTCGAGGGCCGGAAGGTGAGGCAACCTGGCATCCCCAGAACCCGCCTGGGGATGCTCGGTGCCAGCAGAAGGCACATGGGACCCGTTTGCCGGCCCTGGGGCTCTGATCGCCACAGGGTCTGCGAACAGAGCCCTCTCACTCGGTTCGTGGTGCCGGGCAGGAGAAGGGGCTGCGGGGGCTCCGGTCCTGGCGGCCGTGGCCGGGTTGGGCCCACCGGTGGCGGGGCTGCGCGTGGTGCTGGTCCTTGCCCGGGCGATCGTGGCGGCAGCACCGTCCGCGGAAGGCTGGGCGAGCTTGGCCTGTTGAGGCCTGTCCTCGAAGAGCGTGCGACCGTTGGGCCGGTGGGCGGGCCCTCCGAAGGTCGAGATGAGCCTCTGGTGTGTGACAGCCCGAGACCTGGCCCCGCCCGTGCGGGGGGTTCCTGCACGGGCGCGGTCATGCCCGCCGGTGCCAAGGGTCGGAGTCAGCTGGTCGTGGTCGGGCACGGATCAGGCGCCGTCTCGACGCTGGGTGTCGTCGTGCCGCAGTTCCCCGCGCTGGACGATGTACTGGCGGCGGGCAGTGACGGCGTAGTCGGGGTCCGGGAGCTTCCGGCTCTCGATGACCCGAACGGGCTGGGACGCCAGGAACTCCAGAACCTGGCGTTCGCCTATGCAGTGAAGCTCCATCACCGAGTCGTGGTGCTTTCGCTCGCGGTACCAGCGCAGCGCCGGCGCCGGCGCCAACCGGGTCAGCGTGCCGCGGAGAGTTCGCGCGTAGCCGGGAGGGATGTCGAAGCAGGCGATCCCACCTGGGCGGAGGACCCTGATGAACTCGGCCACGTACGCCAACATCAGCACCGGAGGCATGTGCTGGAGCACTATCTCGGTGAACACGAGATCGAAGGACTCGTCCGCGAACAGGCTGAGGTCCGGCTCTGTGTTGTGGTGGTACTGGCACCGGTCTCCGGCACGGTTGTAGCTCTGCGCCAAGGCGATCATCGAGGCCGCTATGTCCACGCCGTCGGTGCGATCGAAGTGCTCCGCCAGCGGCTGGGTGAGCCGCCCCGCGCCACACCCGAAATCAAGGGCGCGCCCACGATCGAAGTCGACAGCGAGCTCGTCGATGTGGGTCATCAACTCGTCGATGACCTCCTGGCCGGTCCCGAAGAACTCTCGGGGCTCCCAGCGGTTGCCCTTGCGTGCAGGGTCATAGAGGATCGCCCACAAGGGATCCGCCTGCCCGAGCGATTCCCAGTTCTGCTCGAGATCGGTGATCGTCATGTTCCCTCCTCGGTGGGCAGGATCAGCCATCGGCGCTGCCCCAATGCTCATGTGCCTGGTTCACGGCTGCCTGGTTCACGGCTGCCTGGTTCACGGCTGCCTGGTTCACGGCTGCCTGGTTCACGGCT
>JAHFUU010000068.1 GCA_023264915.1 Microthrixaceae bacterium
GGGTCGTGAAGGCAGTCGAATCGGCGATCGCACCGCCCTGGACCAGCACGATGAGACCCGGCACCAACCACGGAAGCTGGGCGCCGAACCAAAGCCCGGTGACCCTCAACCAACGGTTGCCTCGCGTGTTGCACAGACCAGCGATCACGACGAGGCAGGAGATCATCCCGCCGTAGTTGCCGGTGAACGCGAGTGCAGCGGACCAGATGAAGGTGCGTCGAAGGTCGTCGCCTGGCCGGAGGAGGACGGGCAGCGCCCATGGAAGGATCGCCGTCGCTACGACGATCGCCAGGTGCCCCGCACCGATGCGGGTGACCATGAAGGGGTTCAGGGCATACAGGAGCCCCGCACCCACCGCGGCGATCTCAGACCAGAAGCGGGCAGGGACGCTGTCAGCTTGGAGTCGAGGGTGCTCGTCCCCGTCGCCGCGAGCTTGGTCGATGCGCTCGCGGACCTGGCGGTGCACGCCCACGAAGGCAGCCGCGACCGAGCCTACGATCATGGCCTTGCCGATCAGCCACCCCGGCACCACCGTCGAGAGCCAAGCGGCAGGCACCATCAGCGGAACCCTCCGAGGAAGCTCAGGGCCGAGCCCCCACGCGCCATGGGGTACCGGGATCGTAGGCGTCAGGATCAGGTCGAGGCTGAAGAGGCTCCCCGGAGCCAGTGCCGGGCCGAGGACCGCAAGCCCGGCCAGAGCCCCCACGAGCCAGGGCCACGACGACCACCACCGGTCCCGCATGCTTCGGGTATCCGGCCCGGAGGCGATGCCCACCGTCGCCTGGTGCACGCCTTCGTCCGAACCCTTCAAACGTCGGTCTGTCTCGGGTGGTGCAGTGCGGGTCACTTGCCCTCTTGGCGGGGTGACCGAGAGTGGCGGGCCGGCAGCCCGATCGGTCAGGCCGGCTCGTCACTGTGTCTGATCAGGTGCAAGGTAGTGCCCTGCACGCAAGCTGTGGTCGCAAGCGACCCAACGCACGGCATGGACGACAACCGGCCCCAGGGGTGCCTATGCTCGCTGTCCGGTTGCGTGCCCGCCCCGCCAGAGCGCGCCTGCGGGGTCCGGTCCGCCGGTTCCGGTCCGCCGGTTCCGGTCCGCCGGTGCCGGTCCGCCGTGCCCACGAACCCAAAGATCCCATGACGTCAAGTCCAAGCACCACCGTCGCTGACCCCGCACAACAGCAAGTCGTCCTGCCGGCGCGAGCCACATCCGGCGGACCCGCCTCGAACCAGACAGGTCCAGCCTCGCGTCTTGACCTGTTCCGCATGGCGCTGTCTGAGGAGGAGGACCCCGAACCCTTCTACACCAAGCTCGCGGAGCGGTCGATGGCCGAGCTCCCCTTCCCCGTCTGCGCGCGGCGAGTGCTGGACCTCGGCTCGGGCCCCGGCTACTACAGCCGCGCACTGGCCCGCTCGGGGGCCGAGGTCGTGGCGATCGACCTGAGCCCGCCCAACGTGCATGCAGCCGCAGCATCGGGCCTGAGGGCCCTGCTGTCTGACGGAACGAACCTCCCGTTCGCCGACGGGACCTTCGACGGGGTGATGTGCTCGAACATGCTCGAGCACACCCCGACCCCCGAGGACATCTTCGACGAGATCGAGCGCGTCCTGCGCCCGGGCGGGTGGGCATGGGTGAGCTGGACCAACTGGTACTCACCCTGGGGAGGGCACAGCATCACGCCATGGCACTACTTCGGGCCCAGGCTTGGCGCTCGCCTGTACATGGCCCTGTTCGGCCCGCCGACGAAGAACCTTCCATATGACACGCTGTGGCCGACCCACATCGGTCGTACCCTCCGCCAGCTGCGGGCGCGCAAAGGGTTGCGGCTGCTTGACGCCGTCCCGCGCTACTACCCGAGCCAGCGCTGGATCATGAAGGTTCCTGGCCTGCGCGAGGTCGTGACCTGGAACTGCCTCCTGCTGCTGGAACGGGTGCGTTGAGCCTGACTGAGGACCGAGCGCCCAGTACGGCGGCCAAGCCGTTCGTGGGCAACCTCTCGATCGATGACCCCTCAGAGCCGTTCAACCGGCGCTCCGCACGCTACGCGATCCGCCGCAGCCTCCGGCGCGCCCGCGAGCTGGTCGGCGACGATCCGTTCTGGCTGCCCGTGGTGCTGCGGGCAACCCCGACGGGCACCGTGAGGCGGCTCAGCGACGCCACCCAGCTAGTGATCGAAGGGTTCCCGCGGTCGGGCAACACCTTCGCGTTCTTCGCCCTCAAGCATGCCGAGGGCCTGGCCGGGAGGCAGGTGGTGCTCAGCAGCCACGTCCACACCCCATCCGCTGTCAAGGCCGCGACGAGCTCGCGGTTCCCGACACTTGTCGTGGTGCGCCAGCCGATCGACACGATCATCTCGCTGCTCATCGCCGTACCTCACGTTCGGTTCGAGGACGCCATCGACGAATGGATCCACCACCACCGCGAGGTCCTTCCCTACCACCGCCGCTTCGAGGCGACGACCTTCGACCAGGTGACCACCGACTTCGGCGAGGTCATCGCGCGGGTCAACGACCGATTCGGCACCGCCTTCGCACGCTATGTGCCCTCGACGGCCAACGATCAAGCCGTGTTCGCAGCGATCGAGCACAACCATGCCGTGCTCCACGGTTGCACCGAGAACGTCGTGCCAAGGCCATCCGAGCTGCGGCGGGCTGAGAAGGAATGGCTGGCCGGCCAGCTCGCTGCGCCCCGGTACCGAGCGCGCCTGGACGAGGCGGGCTCGGTCTATGAGGAGCTGGCCCGGCTCAGCCAAGCCGAGAGCTCGTAGCCTCAGCGGCCGCGCCTCTCGAGCTCGGCCATCAGGTCGTGGCTGAACTGGACGGCGCCCTTGCGGTTGGAGTGAAGCACGTCCGCGAACATCTCGGTCGGGTAGCCGCGGCCGGTGAAGTCGATCACATCGAAGCCGTAGCGCGCCGAGGCGTCCTTGATGAGCCGCTCCCCCTCGCCCAGCGAGCCCATGTCAACCCCACCCTCGCGCCAGACCTCCACGGGCACGGGTGGGATGACCACCACGACCCGGGCGCCGATCTCGTCACCCCTGGTCTTGAACGAGCCCAGCAGGTGGTTCAGGTCGCGAACCGAGAACTCCTTTTGCACCATGTTCGTGCGGAGGTCAGAAAGCGCCTTGGTCGGCTTGTAGGTCTGGTTGTGGAACAGCTTGCTGGTTCCGTCGTCCTCGAGGGCCTGGCGCCAGTCGTCCTCGTCGCGCAAGGGGATGTAGGGCTTGGGCTCGTTCTGGCGGTACTGGTTCCAGGTGGCCTCCAGCATCACCTTGGGCTGGCGTAGCGACCCTCTCTGCGCGACCAGCTCGACGTGGTCGTTCGCCGCGCGATCGACCGCCCCGACGATCCCCGGACGCAGCTCGCGCTCGACGCGGGCGAACACGACGTCTGCCTGCCCGGGCTGGATGTTCAGGTTCAGCGGATCGGTGAGCAGCAGATCGATCGGATGCACACCGACGACGATCAGCTTCGGTCTGAGATCGACGAGTGCCACCTCGTTGGCCCACCGCACGAGCGTGGTGGCCGGCGCCCCGACGATCGAGGCGTTGTAGGCCGTGCGCGCGCTCTTGGATGCGCCGAGCATCTCGCGCGGGATCACCGCCGAGTCCATCATCGACGTGCCGAAGAACATCATGTCGAGCTGGGGGTGCGCGGCGGCGATGTCATCGATCCTCCTCGCCTTGAGGATCATCTCCGCAGCGTCGCCCGACCGAACCACTGGAAGCTGCGGCTTGACCCACCGGACCCATGCTTCGGCTATCAGGAGCGATACGACGATCACGGCCAGAGCGGTCAGCCACGGGTGCCTCGGGGGGCGGGAGAGAGCCCTTGCCACCTCCGGGCTCACCAAGGACCGCCGCTGCCGCCGCCCCTTCGGGCTGGCCTTGCGCGGCGGCGATCCGTCGGTCGCGGTGGTCGGGGAGCTGGTCACGGGAGGTCGCACGCCTGGTGCGAGCCTAACGGCGCAGCCGGACGCGTCCGTCGCGACCCTCACCGGGGCGCGAACGGGTCCACCCGCAGGCCGCACGCCGAGACCTGTGCGGGCATCTGTCACGGGAACGGAATGGCGAGGGAGCCCTTGACCACACCCTCAGCTGCCCTCAGCTGCCGCCCTCGGGTGGCCGGGTGCACCAGAGTTGGGCAGCCCTATGATGCCCGCCGATGCCAAAGGCGCTCCTTCCCTCCCCGCCTTTTGCGGTCGCCTTCCCGGGACAGGGGGTCGACCCGGTTGACCTCGCTCGCATCCTGACCCTGTTCGGTGAGAGCCCGCTGGTGGGGATGCTCGCCGAGCACCTCGGACATCGGGACTGGCGGTCGCTGGACATGACCGACACGAGGGTCGCCCAGCCAGCGGTCTATGTCGCCAGCATCCTGCAAGCGACCGAGAGCATCGAGTCGGCCCAGGCCGCCGCATGCTTCGGGCACAGCATGGGCGAGCTCGGGGCCATGGCGTTCGCGGGCGTGTACTCCGCTGCCGACGGAGTCGAGCTCGCCATCTGGCGCGCCGAGAGAGCTCATGAGGCTGACCGGCACCGGCCAGGCGCGATGGCCGTCGTGATGCGCCTGGAGTCCAACCAGATAGAGATGGTCCGCCGGCGCGCCTTGTTCGAGGCCGGCGGCGCCATCGAGGTGGCCGTCTTGAACGGCCCTGGCCAAGTCGTCCTCTCCGGCGACGCCGTTACGATCGATCATGCCCTCGACATCGTCGAGGGCATGAATGGAACGGCGCGGAAGCTGCCGATCGGCGGGGCCTACCACTCACCGCTGCTCTATGGCTGCATCGAGACCTTCGCCGGCAGGATCTCGCGCCTTGCCCTGCGCGAGCCAAGGGTCCCGGTGATCTCCTCGACGACCACACAGCCCGTGCGCACCCCGGAGGAGGTCGTCGCGGCGCTCTCCCAGGCCCTGGTCCTGCCCGTGCGATGGCCCGAGACGCTGGCCGCGGTCAGAGCCCTCGGCATCTCCCGAGCGGTGGATGCCGGGCCGGGATCCACCCTGGCCAACCTCTCCCGCTTCACGCCCGAGCTCGAGCTCTGGCCTCTGTCTCCCCAACGGGCACGCTCTGGGGCATGAGGATGACCCGGTAAGGTCCCCGAGCCGTGCTGGTTGCTGCCCAGAACACGACCCAGACATCGGGCCTGCTGTTCAACTCCCTTCAGTACGGGGCGTTCCTCGCCGTCGTGGTCGTCCTTTACTGGCTGATCCCCCGGCCAGCGCGCCGATGGCTCCTGCTGCTGGCTTCCTACGCGTTCTACGCGACCTGGAACCCGTGGTTCTGCGGGCTGCTGGCCGCGACCACGCTGGTCAACTTCGCGATCGGGCTCAAGCTCGGCTCTGTTCGCAACCCCGAGTCACGAAAGGTGCTCGTTGCGATAGCGGTCCTTTGGGGCATAAGCATCCTGGCCTACTTCAAGTACCTCGACTTCGGGATCGAGTCGTTCGCCTCGCTGGCGCGCGTGCTCGGTGCGGATCTCAGCCCCGCCCTGGTGGGCATCGCGGTCCCCCTGGGGCTGTCGTTCTACACCTTCCACACGCTGAGCTACGTGATCGATGTCTACCGCGGCGACATCGCACCCACGAGGGACCTCGTGACCTTCGGTGTGTTCGTCGCCTACTTCCCGCAGCTCCTGGCGGGGCCGCTCACCAGGGCTCGCAAGATGCTTCCCCAGATCGACCACCCCCCTTCGCGTCCCCAGAAGATCAAGGTCCAAGAAGGGCTCGAGCTGATCCTGCTGGGCCTGTTCCAGAAGGTTGCCGTGGCTGATGCCCTGTCCACGATCACCAAGACGGTGTTCGTGGACACCTCGATCGGTTCGACGCCGCAACGGAACTGGCTGTGGCTCATGATCGCCGCCGTAGGAGGCCTCACGCAGTTCGTGCTGGACTTCGCTGGCTACTCCAACATCGCAAGGGGGACGTCAAAGCTCCTCGGGATCGAGTTGCCCTACAACTTCCGTGAGCCACTGACCCGGTCGCGCAACCTCCAGGACTACTGGCGCCGGCACAACATGACCCTTTTTGCCTGGTTCCGCGACTACGTCTACAGGCCCCTGAGGCCACGCGCCACGACGAGGTTCCGCTCGAGCCTCCTGGTGGTGGTCGTGTTCGTCCTGTCGGGCCTTTGGCACGGCGCCAACCGCGGCTGGGTGCTCTGGGGCGTGTTCATGGGTCTGGCCGTCGTCGTCGACGTCCAGGGCGGGCGCCTCAGGGACCGCCGCCGGCGCGCTCGCGCCCCCCGCCCGGTCAAGGCCGCAACAGAGCCACCAATCGCTCAGGCGGCACCACCGCGCACCGGACAGCGACCCCGGCCGATCCGCAAGGTCAGGGTCGCCACCCAGATCAGGTCCTCGGCATATGTGATCGCGGTCCTGTCGATCTCGATCGTCTTCGTGCTCGAGTCAACTCCCGCTCTCGCGATGTCCTACTTCGGCGAGGTCCTCTCGTTCAGCTGGGCACCGCTTGACTGGAACAGCATCCTCGTGGTCGTCTACGCGATCGGCGCGGTGATCCTCAGCGACGCCCGGGAGCACCGCATCGAGCTGGCCGAGGGCAAGCCTGACCCGCCGACGATCCCGCGGGCTCTGCTGTGGGCGGCCATGATCGGCCTCATCTTGATCTTCAGCGGAACGGTCAGCCAACCCTTCGTCTACTTCCAGTTCTGACGGCTTCGCCCCAGCCCGACGAGTCATGTGGCCGGGATGGGAACGTCGTTCCCTCATCTGTTGGGCCCCTCCGGTCACGTGGGCCTCACTACAATCGGGGCATGAACGACACCGATGCCGGTGGTGGCGCTGCCGAGACGACCGGCGGTGACGGCCCTGGCGTCGAAGCGAGCAACGGCGCCGCCGTCAGAGGGGCAGCCAGCGTGGCCGAGGTCTACGAGCTGTTCTGCAAGCTCGCGCTTGACATCATCGACACCCCGGCAGAGCTGATGACTCCCGACGCCAAGCTGTCCGAGACCCTCGAGATGGACAGCACGCACCTGATCGAGATAGCCGAGATCATCGAGAGCACCTATGACATCGCCCTCGAGGAGCAAGAGCTGCTCGACGCAGTGACCGTGCAGGACTACGTCGACCTGGTCTGCGCCAAGCGTGCCGGCCTCTGATGTCCGACCCGTCGCCTCGCCACAGGGTGGCCGTCACCGGGATCGGAACAGTCTCGGCCGCCGGCAACGGTCATGTCAGGTTCTGGGAGTCGATCACCGGCGACCAGGACGGGCCATCTGACGGCTCGATACGTGACTTCGACCCGAGCCCGTGGTTCAAGCCGAACGAGGCCAAGCGCTCGGACCCCTACATCTTGTACTCGGTGGCGGCCGCTGAGATGGCCCTGGAGGACGCCGGCCACCCGGTTGTCAAAGGCGCGCGCACGGGGGTGGTCATGGGCAACCTCTACGGCGCGGCGGGCTCCCTCGAACGCCAGCGCGACGTCCTGGAGTCCCGCGGTCCGGGCCTCGTCGCGCCGACCTTGTGCGCGCTGAGCTGCGAGGACGCATGTGCCTCCACCCTCTCGATCCGGTTCGGTTGCCAGGGACCGAGCAAGCTCGTGGTCACCGCCTGCGCGACCGGTACAGCGGCCGTCGGCGAGGGAGCCGCGCTGGTGGCAGACGGGACCTGTGACACAGTCATCGCCGGCGCGGTGCTCGGGCCCCTCACCGAGGTGATCCGCGCTTCGTACCAGAACCTGAGGATCGTCTCACCATCGTCGCGAGTGCGTCCCTTCGACCGGCGCCGGGACGGCTTCGCGTTCTCAGAAGGTGCGGCGGTGCTCGTGCTCGAAGCCGCCGAGCGAGCCACCGAGCGCGGCGCGCACGTCTACGGGGAGGTGGCCGGGTGGGCCCTGACGAACGACGCGTTCCACTTCTCGAAGCCATCCGGTGACGGGATCCAGCGATGCATGAGCCTCGCCCTGGATCGTGCGTGCCTCTCCCCTGACGAGGTCACCCACGTCAACGCGCACGGCACAGGAACGACCGTAGGCGACATCGAAGAGACCCAGGCGATACGCAGGGTCTTCGGTGCCCCCGGACCTTCGATAACGTCGATCAAAGGGGCCACGGGCCATGCTCTGGCGGCCTCTGGCGCATTCGAGGCCGCCAGCGTCTTGCTCTCCTTCGAGAACCGCATCATCCCCTCGGCAGGGCCCGATGTCGATCTGGACCCCGAGATCGTCGGTGACATCGTCGTCGGCCCCCCACGACCGTGGGTGCCGGGACCGTCGCTGTCCAACTCGGTAGGGCTCGGTGGCCAGAACGCGAGCGTCGTGCTCGTGCCGCCCGGCTACGCCAGCACCGTCAGGGACTGATCAGCTCTCAGCGCGAGCCGGGGCGCCAGCCCGACCTGAGGGCCGAGGCCGCCGCACGTACGGCTTGTCGCCGAGGCGACCCGAGCTACCGGATCGCCGCAGGAGCGGATCCAGCCCGTACCCGGCCATCACTGCGAGCAGGAGCCCTGACCATCCAAGTGCGTCACGGC
The DNA here is from genome assembly GCA_023264915.1 of Microthrixaceae bacterium. Taxonomy (GTDB): domain Bacteria; phylum Actinomycetota; class Acidimicrobiia; order Acidimicrobiales; family Acidimicrobilacustridaceae; genus JACPNV01. The sequence goes on from JAHFUU010000068.1 coordinate 8,481, forward strand.
CTGCAGGGAGGGCTGCCGCCAGCGCCACGCACGCAACCGGCAGAACCAGGAAGGGCAGCCATGCGCGCGTGAACCCGGCCCAGGACACGCCGCGGAGCGCCAGCAGCCAGGCGACGATCACCAGGCACATCACTCCAAGAGCCAGGCCGGTCGCGCCGCCCAGACGATCACCGGCGTTGGGGACGCCGAGAGCC
>JAHFUU010000516.1 GCA_023264915.1 Microthrixaceae bacterium
TGCGGGCTTCCGCCGGGCGCATCGTCCTGGCGGGCAAGGACATTACGAACATGCGGGCCTAGAACCTGGCCCGGATGGGCATCGGTTACGTGCCGCAGACCAGGGATGTTTTCGACACGCTGACCGTGACCGAGAACCTGGAGATGGGCGGCTACCTTGTGACCAGGTCCGAGGTGGCCGCGCGTATCGGGGACGTGCTCGAGTTCTTCCCCGCACTGGCCACGATGCGTGAGCGAGTCGCCAGCAAGCTGAGCGGCGGCGAACGCAAGATGCTCGCGATGGCTCGGGTGCTGATGGCCCGCCCCGGCCTGCTCATCCTGGACGAACCGACATCGAACCTGTCCGCTGAGCTGGCCAAGACGGTTCTGAGGGAACATGTTCGAAGGCTTGCCGACGCCGGCACCACCGTGCTGCTTGTGGAGCAAAAGGCGTTCGAGGCCCTTGAGATAGCCGACTGGGGCTACGTCCTGGTGGCGGGCGCGACACAGATCGAGGGCGCAGCTTCCGACCTGCTGGACCGGCCCGACATCAAGGAAGTCTTCCTTGGACGGGGCACCAGATGAACATGGAGCAGGCGAGGCGACGGATCGAGGAGATCTCCGACCTCAACGCGTTCATCTGTCTGACGGATGAGACTGAAGGCGAACCGGTCATCGCGGTGAAGGATCTGATCGACGTCAGAGGCGTTCCGACCACCGGCGGGGGGATCATCCTTCCCAAGACGCCGGCGCGCCGGGATGCCCACGTGGTGGCGCTCGCGCGGGCCGCGGGTTTCGGCATCGTCGGCAAGACCAACTTGCATGAGTGGGCCTACGGGGCCAGCAGCGCCAACCCCCACTACGGCGTGGTGAGGAATCCGCGCGACCCCAGCCGCAGCGCCGGAGGTTCGTCCAGCGGCTCGGCAGCGGCCGTTGCCGCGGGGGCATGCGACTGGGCGATGGGAACCGACACCGCGGGCTCGATCCGCATCCCGGCATCGCTGTGCGGCGTTGTGGGCTTCAAGCCGACCAACGGGATCGTCAGCACTCAGGGGGTGATCCCATTGGCCCGCTCACTCGATACCGTCGGTGCGCTCGCGCCCGACGTCGCCACCGCGGCACGCGCGGTTGACGTGATGTCGGGGGGGGCGCTATCGGCCCGGCCGAGCCCGTCGAAACTGCGATACCGCATCGGCGTTCCTTCGGGATGGGTGCAGGGCCTCGATGCTGCAACCGAGGCAGCCTGGTCTTCGGTTTCGGCAGGTCTGCCGCTAGTCGAGTTCCCCTCACGCGAACAGATGTTCGAGGTGGCCGAAACCATCTCGCGCTGGGAGGCGACGGACTTCCACAGAACCTGGCTGGCAAGTAGCCCGATGTCGTATGGGCGGTATGTGCGGCAGAGGTTGCTGGCTGGGCTCGAGATCACGCGGGTCGACTACGCCGCGGCCTGTCGCGAACGAGCGAAGATCCGCGCCTCGGTCGGCAGGGCTATGGATCGATGGGACGCCCTGCTGCTGCCTGCAACCGCATGGGTGGCACCCACGATCGATGTGGCCGAAGACGTGCGCGAGCCGATGGTCCGCTTCACCCGCCCCTTCAACCTGAGCGGTCAGCCGGTCTTCTCCCTGCCCGCGCCCGTGTCGGGCCTGCCGGTCGGGATCCAGGTTATAGGCCGGTTCGGCCAGGACTCCAGGCTCGTCGCGGTCGCCCGGCACCTGGAGGCGTCATGGGGCAAACCGGCACGGGAGATCCAGGGATGAGCAGCCCTCCCGAGCGCAGGTACGTGAGCAAGAGCGACCTGGTGACCGACTCCCTTCGGGAGATGATCAGCGAGGGCGAACTGCCGCCGGGTTCCCCGCTTCGCCAGCGCGAGCTCGCCGAACGGTTCGACGTCAGCCCCACCCCCGTCCGGGAGGCGCTGCGACGGCTGGAGGCCGAAGCGCTCGTGGTTTTCGACACTCATCGAGCGGTCACCGTTTCCATGCCTTCGTTCGAGGAGATGGAGGAGAACCACAAGATCCTGGCTGCGCTGGAGGCTCTGGCCGGGAGCCTGGCCGTGCCCAGGATCACCGAAGAGGACCTGGCCGAGATCGGCGAGCTGCACGAGACGATCGCCGCCAGCAGCCCACAAGACCCCGGCGTCGTCGAGCTCAATCGGCGGTTCCATTTCCGGATCTACGAGTGCACGGGCTCCCCCACCCTGTTGTTGCTCATGAGGCTGCTGTGGCGTTCCTTCCCGAGCGGTCCACAGAAGGGCCGGCCGCTGAGCGAGTCGATCCAGCAGCACGCCCAGCTGCTGGAGGCGCTTCGGTCGCGCGACCCCGAGGCGGTGGCGGCGGTGATCAGGGAGCACGCCCTTGGAAGCATCGCCTACCTGCACCTTCGATCGGAGCCCTGAACTGGGCCAACGGTCACCCTTATCGGGTGACCTCCGGGTGCTATAGCAGGTCCATCGCAAACGTAGACTGCTGCCACCACCACTGACCAGGGAGGTTATGCGGGCATGAGCCGCTACATCGAGAATTTCCTCGTCGACCTCAGACTCAAGAACCCCCACGAGCCCGAGTTCATACAGGCCGTGGTAGAGGTGACTGAGTCCGTGGAGCTGGTCCTCGAACGCCACCCCGAGTACCGCGACGCCAAGATCCTAGAGCGCATCAGCGAGCCTGAGCGCGTGATCATCTTCCGCGTCCCCTGGGTGGATGACTCGGGCGAGGTTCACGTGAACCGCGGGTTCCGGGTTCAGATGAGCAGTGTGATCGGCCCTTACAAGGGCGGCCTGCGGTTCCACCCGGCCGTCTACCTGGGCAAGCTGAAGTTCCTTGCCTTCGAGCAGATCTTCAAGAACGCCCTGACCACGCTTCCCTTGGGAGCGGGCAAGGGCG
>JAHFUU010000517.1 GCA_023264915.1 Microthrixaceae bacterium
GGCTGGGCAGCTCGTAGACGATGAGCTTGCCGTAGCTGTCCGGATCGCTCTTGGCCACCATGAAAGAGGTGAGCTTCTGGCTGGCCGTGGATCCGGCATCGGTGCTCGACACCGGCACGAAGGTGCGGAACAGCAAGAAGCTGTCCTCGTTGTCCTTCGGCAACCGCATCTCCTGGTAGTACGGCGTGATCTTCTCGTTGGAGGGCTGGCGCACCTGTTGTGGTGCCCCCTGGCCCTGCTGCGGGGACTGGCTCGTGTTGCTTCGCGTCTGCACCCGACTCGCCGGCTCCTGGGCAACTGACCACGCGCCCGTGCGCTGGTAGAAGTCCAGAGGGTTGGAGAGGTGGTAGCGACCCCAGACCGAGGTCTGGACTCGGAAGAGGTCCTCGGGGTAGCGAACGTGCGCCAGCAGCTCCTGGGGCATCTCGTCGCGGTCGGTGAAGGTACCAGGGAACGCAGAGCGGTACGCGGCGACCATGGGGTCCTTCTCGTCCCACACGTACATCTTGATGGATCCGTCATAGGCATCGACGGTCGCCTTGACCGAGTTGCGCACGTAGTTGAACTGCCGGGTGAAGATCGAAGACGCCTCGTTCGGCTCACCCGTCGGCCCGTCCCAGTGCTGCGCGTTGGGGTAGTAGGGCGAGAGCGAGTACCCGTCGATCATGTACACGACCCGCCCGTTGGCGATGATCGGATAGGGATCGCGGTCCCAGCTCAAGAACGGTGCCGCGGACTGCACCCGGTCCCGGACATCGCGCAGGAACAGGATGCGTGACTGGTCGGTGATGAAGCCCGATACCAAGATGTCGCTGTCGCCGAACCGCCTGTAGAAGGCGAAGCGCTTGAGCAGCGAGTCGAGCTGCACCCCACCGTTCCCGTGGTAGCGCTCTTCGATGGTCTTGTTGCTCTTGTCCTCGTATGCAACCTCGCTGCGGGTGGCACCGGTGATCGCGTAGCCAGGCGGGTGCTCCTCGAAGTCGCTGAAGTAGAGGCCTGGCTCCTTGAGGTCAGTGTTGATCTTGTCGGCATTCACCTTGACAGGCACGTCGCTGACGATGAAGTCCGGTGCTCCGCTCTTGGTGGTGGCGTTCGCGGCCGCAAGGGCGACGCCGTAGCCGTGGGTGTAGGCGACGTGCTGGTTCTCCCAGGTGTTGGTGACCACCGTGCTCTCGGTCGCGAGGTCGCGGCCACCGATCACCACCGCAGTGGGGTAGGTCTTGCCGTCCTTGCTGATCACCGGGTACCGGTCGACATCGAGGTTGGAGAACTTGTAGTTGGCATACAGGTGCTGCAGCTCCTGGTATGCCGGCTGGACGACAGCTGGATCCAGCAGGCGGATGTTGCGCACGGTGCTGGGGTTGGCCTGCGCACCCTGCCGGGTGGTCTCGAGGTTCGCGTCGAACTCAAAGGGGCGGGACTCGACACGATCAATGTTGAAGCCCTGGCGTGTGGCGGCGATGTTGTTCTCGAGATAGGGCCGCTCCTTCTCGGATTCTGAAGGCTGCACGACGAACTTCTGCACGACAGCCGGATAGGCCTCACCGGCGATGAGCGCCACGAGCGCCCACAGCCCGACGGCGATGATCGGCAGGACCCAGCCGTTGCGCCAGATGTTGAGCACGAAGCACACGAACGCCACACCGGAGGCGAACATCAAGAGGTAGATCGCGTTCTGCTGCGCGTTGACCGGCGTGTACGTTGCGCCGTTCACCACCCCGTCATGGGAGAGCGTCAGCGCGTAACGGTCGAACCAGTAGGTGGCGAACTTCACCGCGGATATGGCCGCCAGAAGCAGGGACAGGTGACGCTTGACCTGTGGGGTCACTCGATCGGTCGCGACCTGCAAGCGGATGCCGCCATAGACGTAGTGGGCTGCTGCGGTCACCAGGAACACGATCACGAGCGCCGCGAACAACCAGTTCAGGGTGCTCAGGATGAACGGGAGCTTGAAGATGTAGAAGCCGACGTCCTTGCCGAACGTGGCATCTGTGACCCCGAAGTCACCGCCGTTCACGAACAGCAGCCACTGCTCCCACTCGCTGGAGTTCGTGGCGCCCATCAAGAGGGCGAAGGCCATCGCCACAGCAGCCCGGATCCAGCCCGAGCGGCGCTCGATCATGGCTTGGTAACGGCTGAGGAGCTCGTCCTCGGGGCTGAGGGGCCTGAACTTGGGTGCGACCCGGTCAGCGATCAGAAGGTTCACATACAACAACACGAAGAAGATCGCCGTGAAGAGCACCGAGAGCGCGACCTTGGTGAGCAGCACGTTCTTCCACACGGCGGTGAAGTTCACCGAGTCGTACCAGAGGTAGTCGGTGAAGGCCATCGACAGCTCCTGGGTCGAGGTCACCAGGAGCAGGATGACCACGACCGCGGCGATGATCGCTATGCGCCCGCGGCTGATCGGCCGTCTCGGCGGTCTGGCCATGTCCTCTGGAGCGCGCATTGGCCGATCAGCCTACGGGACCATCGCGAAGCTGTGCGACCGCCCCGCGATCCGCGCTTCTCCCATTCGAGATCGACGCTTGGCGCCGGTCCCTCAGCCCGGGGGCAACCCGACCAGAAGCTGCTCGAGCACACCGGGGCGAGCGGTCTCCCGAGCCGAACGAAGCCCGCGCGCCAGGGCCACCTCGACCGAATGCCGTGCCAGGCCGTCCAACCTCCGGTTGCGCACGTCGCGGTAGGCCTGGCGGATCTCGTCACAGAGCCGGTCCGCAGCCCCCAGCCGCTCGGCCTTGGGTGGGGCCTGCCCTGGCTCGGTCGCCGACCGTCGCAAGAGCTCCGCCGCCGGGGATCCCATGGATCCGTCGAGCTTCGAGCGCAACGGCCCGACGACCTCGACAGCCAGCATCGCGGCGA
>JAHFUU010000069.1 GCA_023264915.1 Microthrixaceae bacterium
GCGCCGGATTCGGATCTGGGTCGACGGTGAGGACCACGCCCGGTCGGCACCATCGTCGGTGGTGATGCCGGTTCCGGGAGCCCCACGGCCGCTGAGGATGACGGTGTTGGTCGGTCAGCCTGCACACGGTAGCCAACGACAGGCGCTCGGCTCGCGGCCAGGACACAACAAGACGATAGAAGAAGCTTGAGAAGTTGCTGTCAGCCATCATGATCCAGCCATATGCCCCGCGAGTACACCGAAGCCCGCGAGTGCGATGATTATCAGGACAGCCAGGAGTGCCGTGCGTAGCCAGGGCGTGAGCAAAGGATCACGTTCGAGGCTCTCAGACGAGCTGGCAGGCCGAAGATGGTGCTGGTTGGCCCAATCATCCCGTCGGGGATCACCCAACGGAACGCTGGACGGGGGTCGCTCGGTGTTCACGCGTTCGAATGGGGCCGCCTGGCCGGAGTGAGACGGGGTGGTGGACAGGCTGGCGACCTGTTGGGGTGGCCGCATCGGTGAGCCACAGCGGGGGCAGGCGGCGATCTGCTCATCGCCAAGCGCAAGCCCGCATTGCCAGCACTGCTGATCAAGTGAACGCGACGCCACTCCAGACCAGCCTACCGTTCCAGGACTGATCTGCTCGCGGCTGAGATCGTCGTGCACATGGCGTGCCCCACGTGGGACGCCAACCACTGCCGGTTGGAGTTGTGCAGGCTCGAGCGGGGGTTGAACCGGTTCAACAGGATGACCTGGGACCACCGATCGAGAGCGTCAGTGCTGAGCCGGACAAGGTTGATGGTGCCAAGATCCGCGTCCGCCACGAGGACCACAAGGTCTGGCTTGGCGGCTCTGGCCAGATCCACGGTGTCTCCATCCTCTGCGAGGGGTGAGCGCACGCCGCCGGCGGTCTCGACGAGTCCGATGTCGACCGGTGTCGCCGGCCATGACAGCTCCGTCACAAGATCTGCGAGCTGGATCGTTGGCATGGCCAGCGCGCTCGCGGCCATCGGTGGAGCCAATGGGGTCGGGTACCAGCGATGGGCGGGGCAGACCGCCGTGGGTGCCTCACCGGTCGCCCCAGCGAGCACCTCAGCATCGGTGGCTGCGGGTGACTGTGGATCAAAGGACTGGGCGGGCTTGCGCGCTGCGACCGTGAGGCCCAGCGAACGAAGATGCTGTGCGATCGCCGCCGCTGCCCAGGTCTTGCCCACCCCCGTTCCGGTACCTGCGACCAGGACGACCTTCCCCGGTCTGGGATGCGCGCGTGGCGGTGGATTCATGAGGGCCTCACACCTGGGAGGCCGGCAGACGCGAGTGCTGTGGCCAGCCGATCTATGTCCTTGTCTTGGTGCTCCGCACTGAGAGCAACTCTCAGGCGTGACGTACCGGCCGGGACGGTCGGTGGCCGGATGGCCGGGACGAGCAACCCCTCGGCCAGCAATGCCTCCGATGCGGCGACAGCAGCGCGCTCGTCCCCCACCACGATGGGGATGATGGGCGACCGCCAACCGGGGGCCAGCCTTTGCACGTGATCAGCGAGACGTTGTCGAAGTGAGTCACCCTCAGGGCTCTGGAAGATCTGCAACGAGCACTGTGCAGCCGCCGTGTCTGCCGGGGTGGCCGCAGTCGTGAAGATGAACGACCGCGCCCTGTTGGTCAGCAGGTCTACGAACGGCTTGGGCCCCGCCACGAAACCGCCCAGCGATCCGAGCGCCTTTGACAGCGTGCCCACCCGCAGCACCGTCACGTTCTCGAGCTCGCCTGAGTCCAGATCCGGACCTAGAGCAGCGTGGGCCTCATCCAGGATCAGGAGGGCATCGTGGCGGCGGCAGGTTTCGACCAGGCCCGCCACCGGTGCGACATCACCGTCCATCGAGAACACCAGGTCAGTCACCACCATGGCCCTTCGCTTGTCGCTGGTGCAGAGCAGGCGTTCGAGATGGTCGAGATCGCGGTGCCCGAAGACCTCGACGTCGGCCCTGGCAAGGCGGGCTCCGTCGATCACCGAGGCGTGGTTCAACTCGTCTGAGAAGATCCGGCACGATTCGCCTCCGAAGGTCGTGAGGACCCCGAGGTTGGCCGAGAACCCGGTGGGGAACAACAGTGCCGCCTCGGTCTGCTTCCAATCCGCCAGTGCCGCCTCGAGATCGCGATGCACCGGCCGGGAGCCGACGACGAGCCGCGAGGCACCCGAGCCGCTTCCCCACCTGTCGATCGCGCCCTGGGCCGCGGCCTTGACTGCTGGGTGCTGGGTGAGACCCAGGTAGTCGTTGGACGCGAAGCTCACGACCTGCCGCTCGCCGTCAAGGACACCACGAGGTCCCGCCGCATCAAAGGTCCGGATCGTTCGCCAGCGCCCCTCAGCTGATATCTGTGAGCACTCCTGGTCGACGTGATCGAGCCACGCGCCGCCCTGTCGCCGGCGTGGCGGTGTCGCCTCAGCTTCGGGGGCCATGGCAGCTCATGCTCCGGGTTCGTCCCAGCGGCCGCGGACCGCTGCAAGGATGAAGACGAACAGCAGCCCGATGGCGAACATCCCTATGAAGATCAACAACAAGTAGTCCTTGAGCTCGCGCTCCTCGGCGAACATGATCGGTTGCGGTGTGGGGACACCGAGCGAGTCAGCCATGAAGGGAACCATCTCGTTCCAGACCCGGGAGGTGTACTCGTTGCCGTGCTTGGAACCCTCGACCGCCTTGGTCTGCACGTTCACGTTGTTGTCCGTGAGAGCTCTCTTCATGCGATCGAGCTGGTCCATGGGAACGATCTCGTCGGTCGCGTTGGCGAGGAACATCGGAGGGGTCGTCCTGGTCACCTGGCTGGCGGGGGATGCGGCCAGATAGGTCGCAGGGCACTGGTTCGGGCCGCAACCCAGCATCCCCGGAACCAGCGGGAGGCGCCAGAACGCCTTGCAGGGCTCGTCACCCCCGCAACTCGGCGGTGCCTCACCGTTCACGGGGACCAGCTGATCGAGCGCCAGCGGTGCCGAGAAGGTCGCGACGACTCGGATGCGGGGGGCCTTGGACGGATCGGGGAGGCTGCTCGGGTCCATGCCGAACCCAGTGGCCCCCACCAGCGCGGCGAGGTGGCCGCCGGCAGATTCCCCCAGAAGGGCCAGACGTGTGGGATCGCTGCCGTAGTCGCGGGCATGGTCGGCGACCCAGCGGACTGCGGTCTTGACGTCGTCGACGTTTCCGGGCCACGTGGGCGTATCCCGCACGGCCAGCCGGTAAGCGATGCTGAAACCGACCCATCCCTGCTGTGCCAGGAGCTTGCCCTGGGTGTCCATCATGTTCGGGTCGCCCTGGGACCAGGACCCGCCGTGCACGAGCACCACGGCCGGCACCCCGAAGGACTTGGCCTTCGGCCTGTACACGTTGAGCGTCAGAGGGCTCGTCGGGCTGGCACCGAAGGCGACGTCCCTGGTGATCTCCACGAGGGAGTCATCTGGAGCTTGGGGGCCTTCGGCTTGGGCGGAGGCCGACCCGGGACGGCACGCGAGCATGACCAGTCCGAGAGCGAGACCAACTCTGGCAAGGCAGACGGAACGGGGTCGACTGACGGGCTGCGACAGCGAGGGGAGCCTCATTCCGTTGCAGCTACCTCTTGGATCGACGCCGCCAGCGTGTCGAGGATCCGGTCGAGCTCATCCTCGGTGATGGTGAGCGGGGGCATCAGCACCACGACGTCGCCGAGCGGCCTCAGCAGCACGCCCCTGCGGACAGCCGCTGCGCACACCCTCCGCCCCCAGCTGAGCCCGGAGGTGGGTGGACCGAGCTCTACGCCTGCCATCAGGCCCACGTGGCGTACCGCTCGCACTGCGGGGTGGTCGGCGAAGTCGGTGTGCAGGCGCCTGGCAAGCTGATCCGCTCGGGCCGCGACGTTGCCCAGGACGTCCCACTCGTCGATCAGCTCGAGATGGCGCTTGGCGACGGCACATGCCAGAGCATTCCCGCCGTAGGAGTGACCGTGGTAGAGCGTGCGCTCGCTCAGATCCGGGCCCAGGAACGAATCGAACACCTTCTGAGTGACCACGGTGGCCGAAAGAGCAAGATAGCCACCCGTGATGCCCTTCCCGATGGCCATGATGTCGGGGAGGATCCCGCACCGCTCAGAGGCGAAGAGGGCTCCTGTACGCCCGAAGCCGGTGGCGACCTCGTCTGCGATCACGAGCACCCCTGCCCGCTGAGCTGCCTCGACGAGTCGCCCGACTGATGCCGGATCGGTCACCTCGATGCCGGCAGCTCCCTGGACCAGCGGTTCGAACATGACCGCGGCCAGCTCGTCGCCGCGGTCCTCGATCAGCGCGCAGGCCTGGTCGGCCCAGGTCTCGTCGTAGTAGCCGGGGGCGCGGACGACGGGGAAGCGAAGCGGGTCGAAGATGTCGGTTCCGAAACCACCAGCCCCGATCGAGATGGCACCGACCGTGTCCCCGTGGTAGGCGCCACCCAGGGCAAGGTAGGTGGTCCGCCCGGGCACGCCAAGGTTCTTCCAATGCTGGAAGGCGATCTTGAGCGCCTGCTCGGTGGCGGCTGCACCGTCAGAGGCGAACAGGAAGTGGGGCTGGGCCACCGGAACGCGCGGTGCCAGCGCCTCGGCCAGCTCGATCGTGGACGTGTTGCCGTTCCCCAGACACGTGGAGTGGGAGATCTTTCCGACCTGATCGACGAGTGCCTCGTCGAGCTCGGCGACGCGGTGGCCAAGGGTCAGGACCCACAGGGACGAGATGGCGTCGAGGTAGCGGTTGCCGTCGACGTCGATCAGCTCGCGACCCTCAGCCCGGTCGATGATGAGCGGCTCGTTGTCAGCGAAGCAGGACATCTGCGTGAACCCGTGCCAGACAACGTCCTGGTCACGCCTGACCCAGGACCTGTAGCTGCCCGAACGGCGCCCCGCACCTCGTGGGTGCTCGCTTCGGTGTGGCTCAGCAGCCATTGCAGTCGAGGCTCCCGACGGGCATAGCCGGCGAGGGTAGCTGCGGCCCCGATCACACAGCCAGGCAGCCGCAGGTGCTCTGGCCGGCTGACCTGGCAGCTGAGCTACGGCCGGCGCCGGCAGATGCGGACGCGGTTGTCGCTCAGGCAGGGACCGGTGTCTGGGCCCAACCGCCACTGCCCGCGGCGGGGGTCGCGGCGAGCCGCTCACCCATGGGTGTGGCAGGGGGCCCCGCCGTGAAGGGCCAGAGCTCCTCTGAAAGGCGTCTCCAGTTGCCTGTGCTGTGGAGCTCCCCGAACAACGCGAACAGCCCGAGGTTGATGCGCTGGATGATCACGAACTCCGGTGGCAGGTTGGAAGCGCGCATGATCTCCCCGTACGGGCCGCGCTGATCGAAGAAGCGCCTGACCGTCTCGGAGGCGTACTCGGGTTCGATGGTGACCATGCCGTCCTCTTGGATGAGCTCATAGAAGTGCCCGAAGTAGTCGGCCACCTCCTCGTCGGAGAACGACGCTCCCGGCCTCAGCAGTCCGAGCTCCTCGATCACCCGCCTGAACTCCGACGGGTCCGGGTCGAGAACCATCGCCCGGATCATCAACTCGAACTTGTCGAGCTCTTCGTCCGTGAAGTGCTTGACGAGCCCGAAGTCCAGGAAGGAAACCTGGCCACCCTTCCTGAACAGGTAGTTGCCAGGGTGGGGGTCACCGTTGAAGGCGCGCAACCGGTACAGCGACCCGAACGCGAACCGGTAGATGGTCTCGGCGGCCATGTCCTTGTCTTGCTGTGACCAACCGAGCATGACGCTCCACGGCACACCCTCGGCCAGCTCTGTGGTGAGGACTCGGGCAGTGGACAGGTCAGCATGCACGACGGGCACGTGGATGTAGGGATGGCCGCGGTAGTACTCGGCGAACATGGTCTGGTTCTTCGCTTCCAGGGTGTAGTCGAGCTCCTCGACCAGGCGTTCGCGCAACTCCGACACGAAGGGTTTGTGGTCGAACCCGGGAAAGACCTGGCCGAGTCCAGCGAACAGCAGCCCGACGTTGTCGAGGTCTGCCGCGACGGCCTCGGCGACACCGGGGTACTGGACCTTGACTGCGACGGCTCGCCCGTCTGGGGTGATGGCGCGATGCACCTGCCCGATCGATGCCGACGCGATGGGGATCGGGTCCCACTCCTCGAACAGGTCCTCGGGGTCCGCGCCGAGCTCCTCGCGAACCACCCCGGCCGCGAGCTCGGCGCTCATGGGCGGCGCATCCTGTTGGAGGTCAGCCAGGGCAGCCCTGACGTGTTCGGGCAAGCCCTGGTCCAGGTAGCTGACCATCTGGCCGAGCTTCATCATCGCGCCCTTCATCTGGCCAAGCGCCTCGGCGACCTGCTCAGCCGTCTTGATCTCAAAGGCGGTGTCGAGCTCTTGCCGCTGCTGTGCCGACGCGAAGGCTCGCCTCGCGCGGTGCATGGCGTATGAGCCGCCGGCCTTGGCGCCCACGCCGGCCAGCCGTGCGTTGCGCGCCCTTGTGGTGCTGTGGCTGACGGGGCTGCCCGGGGACGGGCCTTCACCTTCGTCGTGGTTGCGTTGTTGGTTCAGCTTCCACAACGCCGTCGCGACCATCGCACCTGCAACCGCTGCGGCTGTCGCCTGCTTCTTGTTCACGGAGCCACCGTAGTGAGTTTGCTCAGTCAACCCCTCGTCGGGGTGCCAGTGCCGAACTGGCTCCGCCCAGCGCAACAGTCTCGGAGCAAGGGGCTCAGTGCAACGGATCACTGCAAGGGGCTCAGTGCAAGGGGCTCAGTGCAAGGGGCAGGCAAACAAATTACAGTGGCACTATAAAATGTTTCGGTGCGCCGGTGGGGGGGTTGCGCCGATCGGCAAGTGCGAGGTCCTGATCCGGTCCTGGCCCGAGAAGACGAAGAAGGCGAGATGGCAGACGCGATCACCGGTTCACGGGACTCGAACGAAGGCTCTTCCACGGACGGCGAGCGGGGTCCTGGTCGCCCGAACGTCGTCATGGTTGTCGCCGACCAGCTTCGAGCTGACCATACGGGTTTTGGCGGGAACCCCGTGGTCCGCACCCCCAACCTCGATTCGATCGCCTGTGAGGGAACCCGGTTCGACCGGGCCTTCGTGTCGAACCCGATCTGCATGCCCAACCGCTCGACGATCCTGACGGGTCGGATGCCATCTGTGCATGGGGTGCGCTTCAACGGGATACCGCTCGACTGGGGGGCCAACACCTTCGTCCGGGAGCTCCGTCGTCACGGCTACCGGACCGGCCTCGTCGGCAAGGCCCATTTCCAGAACATGGGACATCTGCCCGGTGTGTCAGCGGCCCTGCTCGCAGGCGAAGGCGACGCGGTCGCCAACAGCTGGCCACCAGGGTGGGATCAGTGGGAGAACATCGAGCGGCACCAGGCGGGGTACGTGCGGATGCCACAGGACTGGTACGGCTTTGACCACGTGGACCTGGTCGTGGACCATTCGGATCGTTGCAGCGGCCATTATTACCAGTGGCTGATCGATCAGGGTGTGAACCCCTCCGAGGTGCTCGGACCGGCCAACCGCCTCAGCTCGGTCGATCTGGGGTGGGACCAGATATATGAGCCGGCTCTGAGCGAGGAGCTCTACCCGACGACCTACGTGGGGCTTCGCTCAACCGAGTTCATCGAGAGGGCCGCCAAGAGCGCTGAGCCGTTCTTCTTGCAGGTGTCCTTCCCTGACCCGCATCACCCGTTCACCCCGCCAGGCCGGTACTACAAGATGTATGACCCTGCCGACGTGCCGATGCCCACAGCCCTGGACGACCCACACGAACGGTCGATGAACCATCTCAAGACGATGGTGGCCCTGCGCGGCAACCCCCCTGTCGTGCCGGTGCTGCCCTTTGCATGCACCGAGGAGCTGTACCGCGAGGCGTCCGCCAAGGAGTACGGCATGATCACCATGATCGACGACGCCGTCGGCGAGGTCCTGGCCACGCTCGACAGGTTGTCCCTCGCGGAGAACACCGTGGTAGTGCTTACCAGCGACCACGGCGAGATGTTCGGCGACCATGGGTTGATGCTCAAGGGCAGCATGCACTACCAGGGGTGCGTGCGCGTCCCGCTGGTCATCAGTCCGGCAGGGGTCCGAAGCAGCTCGGACCGGTCCGGCTGCGCCGAGCGAGAGTCCGGCGCGTCGCCGACGGCCGGCACCGGTCAGGCGTGCGGATCCCTCGTGAGCTCGATCGATCTTCCCGAGACGATCCTCTCGCTGTGTGGAGTCAAGCCCTACTACGGCATGCAAGGCTTCGATCTGACGCCGCTGTTGGATGATCCGAGTGCATCGGTGCGGGATCGGGTCCTCATCGAGGAGGACGAGATGTTCGACGTGTTGGGCACGGGCCGCCCTCTGCGGATGCGCACCGTGGTGACAGGGGCCGGTCGCCTCACGCGCTATGAGGGGACACCACAAGGTGAGATCTTCGACCTTGCTGAGGACCCAGATGAGATGGTCAACGTCTTTGACGACCCGGCCCGAACGAACCTGCGAGACGAGCTCACCGAAGCGCTCCTCAGCGAGATGGTGCGGTTGGCAGACGACTCGCCCAAACCCACCCATCTCGCATGAGCCTCTCCTTGCCTTCCTGAAGGGTCGACGCGGGTCCGGCGACCCAGGTTCGCACCCCGCGGACGCGGCAGACTGCGGGCATGCTCGCCGTGGTCCTTGCTGTGATGGTGGCAGCGGTGTTCGCAATC
>JAHFUU010000070.1 GCA_023264915.1 Microthrixaceae bacterium
CAGTACCCCGATGTGAGATGGCTGCGCCAGGTCACGCTGGGAGATGAGCCCCACATTGGTGGAAAGGCCGCCAACCTGGGAGAGCTCACCAAAGCGGGGTTCAGGGTCCCGCCAGGCTTCGTCATCACCGCTGACGCCTTCATCCGTGCCATGCGTGGCGCTGGCGTCGACGCTGCCCTTGACGAGACGATCGCGCGCGCGGATCTGGATGACCCCTCGGCCCTGGAGGCTGCTTCGGGGTCAGCTCGATCCCTTGTCCGCGACGCTGGCCTTCCACCCGGCCTCGCGCGCGAGGTCGAGCAGACCTATGAGGCCCTGAGCACCGAGACCGGCAAGGCGCAGTCAGGACTGACCGTGGCGGTGCGGTCGTCCGCGGTCGGTGAGGACTCCGCGGACAGCTCCTTCGCCGGCATGAACGAGACCTTCACGAACGTCACGGGCGCAGTTGCTCTCCTTCACCGCATCGTCGACTGCTGGGTGTCGGTGTACGGTCCGCGCGTCGTCGCCTACAGGGCTAGCAAGAAGTTCGACCGGCCGCCCGCGATAGCTGTCGTCGTGCAGCAGATGGTTCCAGCCGAGCGTGCCGGTGTCGCGTTCAGCGTCGACCCTGCGACCCAGGACCCGAACCGGCTGGTGATCGAGGCGGCGCTCGGTCAGGGCGAGGTCGTGGTGAGCGGCCTGGTCGAGCCCGACACCTACGTAGTGGACAAGTCCACCGACGAGCTGTTGGGCGTTCGCCTGGGTCGCCAGGCCTTCAAGATCGTCGCGGGCGCAGGTGGCACCGATCACCGGGTCGACCTCGCCGAGCCAGTCGGTGACGACCAGGTCCTCTCCAGGGATCGCATCCTCGAGATCGCGCGGCTGGTCAAGGAGATCGAGCACCACTACACCTGCCCCCAGGACATCGAGTTCGCCGTCGACTCCCACGATGACCTGTTCGTGGTGCAGTCACGGCCGATCACGACTCTCTCGCGCTCCCCCGGCGGCGCTGCCGGGCAGCCCTCCGTGCCGACCTCCCAGCACTGTCCTTCGGTGCTGCTTCGCGGCCTGGGCGCCTCTCCGGGCACCGCCACCGGCAAGGTCCGCGTGCTTCACACGCCCTATGAGGGAAAGGCGCTCCTCGACGGCGAGATCCTCGTCGCGCCGATGACCAACCCCGATTGGGTGCCGACGATCCGCCGCGCGGGCGCGGTCGTGACCGACGGCGGCGGCATGACGTGCCACGCAGCGATCGTCAGCCGCGAGCTGGGCGTGCCAGCCGTCGTGGGCACCCATGACTCAACCGTGCATCTCACCGATGGCGACCTGGTCACCGTCGACGGCTCGGCCGGAACGGTGGCCAGGGGCGACACGATCTTCCCTGGCGTCACGCCCCCAGGCCGGGGCGGGACGGGCACGGCGGTGAGCGGCAGCAGCGCGACCCAACCGGTCGAGGCCGCCGCAGCTGGCCTGGCACCCGCGCACAGCTCCGCACCCGAGCCCGAGGCCCTCGGCACGCTCATCTACGTGAACCTCGCGTTCCCCGACAAGGCCGCCGAGGCGGCCACCCTTCCTGTGGACGGCGTGGGGCTGCTCCGCGCGGAGTTCATGCTCACCAGCGCGCTCGACGGCGCACATCCCCGCAAGCTCATAGCTGACGGCCGCTCGGGTGAGTTCGTCGACCGTATGGCCGCCTCGCTCAGCCAGGTCACATCAGCCTTTGCCCCGCGACCGGTCGTGTACCGGACCACAGACTTCCGCACCAACGAGTTCCGCTCACTGACCGGGGGCGAGGAGTTCGAGCCTCACGAGGACAACCCGATGATCGGCTACCGCGGGTGCTACCGCTACATCCGCGATCCAGAGGTCTTCTCCCTCGAGCTCGAGGCTCTGGCCCGGGTGCGAGACCAGACTCCGAACCTTGCCGTGATGCTCCCGTTCGTGCGAACCACCTGGGAGCTCGAAGCTTGCCTCGAGGCGATCGATGCCAGCGCGCTGGGTCGCCAGCGCGGCCTCAAGCGATGGATCATGGCCGAGGTCCCCTCTGTCGTGTTCCTGCTCGACGAGTACGCCTCGTTGGGGATCGACGGTGTCTCCATCGGCTCGAACGACCTGACCCAGCTCATCCTCGGTGTGGATCGTGATTCGGAGATCTGCAGCGAGCTCTTCGACGAGCGCGACCCCGCAGTCCTCGCCGCGATCGAGGCGATCGTCACCACCGCCCGCCGACTTGGTATCACCTCCTCCCTGTGCGGCCAGGCCCCATCGAACCGCCCCGAGTTCGCAGAGCACCTGGTTCGCTTCGGGATCACCTCGGTGTCGGTGAACCCCGATGCCGTCGCCCGCACCAGGCGCGTCGTGGGCGGAGCCGAGCGGCGGATGCTGCTCGAGGCTGCGAGATCGGTGATCTGACAGCGGCTCAGTTGAGCGAAGGGTTCGGGGAGCGGTCCTGTTCTTGGGATCCGGGTGGGGCCGGCAGCGATGGTGAAGTCTCCGCGTCATCCAGCCGGGACACCCCCTCGGGCGGTCCGGCAGCCGGGACCCGCCAGATCACGCGTGTCCCGCCAGGCTCGACCCCTTCGACGAGCACCGAGCCCCCAAGGTCAGCCGCGCGCGTGCGCATGTTGCGCAGACCGTGCCCGCCAGTCGACTCGGCACCGGCATCAGGTGCCTCCTCGGCGACCCCGACACCGTCGTCGAGCACGACCAAGGAGACATCGTCGTCGACCTTCACCACGACGCGAACCGAGCGCGCCTCGGCATGCTTGGCGACGTTGGTGAGCGCCTCGCGCAAGGTTGGCAGGAGCTGCTCGGCGATCTCTTCGTCGATGGTCTCGACAGGGCCCTCGAACTGCAACCGAGGCTCGAACCCCAATGCGTCGCTGGCGGCACTTGCCACCTGGAGGATCTTGCCGCGCAGGCCCATCTGCTCGGCTGCGCTCGATGCCTGCAACGCGAAGATCGACGTTCTGATCTCACGGATCGTCTGGTCGAGATCGTCGACGATCCTCTCGATGCGTTCGACCAGCTCGGGCTCGACCCGCAACATGACGGCCTGGAGCGCCAGGCCACTTGCGAAGAGCCGCTGGATCACCGTGTCGTGCAGGTCTCGCGCGATCCGCTCGCGGTCATCGGCTATGGCCATCACCTGCTCGGCCTCACGGAGTGCCTGCTCGCTGCGGCGCATCTGGGCCTCCGCGGCGAGGCGCCCCGAGATGTCACGTGCAAGGGCGATCATCGAGACGCTCCCGTCCCTGGTCCTGGGCGCTCCCTGCAGGCTCATCTCGACGGGGATGTCTGTGCCATCGCTCTTGCGATGAACCGTTCGCAGGCTCATCGCGGCTTGGTCGTCGTCACGGACCGAATCGACGGCCTTGCGCAGATCTGCCTCCGAGAGCTCTGGGTTGATGTGCATCGGGGTCATGCCGATGAGCTCGTCGCGGGTGTAGCCAACCTGCCGTGCCGCTCCCTGGTTGACATATGAGAACCGAAGCGTGTCAGCGTCCAGGATGAACATGGCATCCTCGGTCGCGTCCAGGGTTCGCAAGACCCGGCGCATGTTCTCTTCGGCTTCCACGCGACCGGTCACGTCACGCACGGCGGCGACGACGTACAGACCCTCATCGGTCTGCAACGGGCTGAGGCTGACCTCGACCGGGACCTCGGCTCCGTCGTCGCGCACCGCTCTCAACAACAGGTTCGTGCCCATGGGCCGCACCTTGGGGTCGGCTTTGTAGCGCAACCTGTGCGCCCGGTGGACCTGGCGCAGCTGGGCCGGCAGAAGGTCATCGACCGACCTGCCGACCAGATCGTTGCGGGGGGCACCGAACAGCCTTCCGGCCTGGATGTTGGCGAACTCGACCGTGCCTTCTGAGTCGATGATGAGCATCCCGTCAGGCGCCGCGTCGACGACCGAGGCGAAGAGCTCGTTGGACGCTCGATCCACGGACGAAAAGGTACCTTCCCCAGGGCCCCGAACCACATCGCCACGGGACCCGGCGGCGCAGCCCCCGTGGCGACCCGGCGGCGCAGTCCCCGGGGAATTCGGGCCCTTGGACCCTGTTTTCGGCAACAGAACCGGCAGACTGTTCGATCATGGGAGATGTGAAGCGTGTGCGTGTCCTCGTGACGGGCACAGAGGGTGCTGGGATCGACGAATGCGAGCACAGGCTTCGTGCCGAGGGGTTCGAGGTGCTGGTGTGCCCCCCGGTCGCCGTGCCCGGCCCGCAGTGCCTGGACCTGGTCCGACACGAGCAGTGCCCGGCCATAGAGGGCGTGGATGTGATCGTCGCGGCACGCAACCATCCCTTGCCGCACCTCACGGCCAGCGAGAAGCTGACCCGTTGCGCACTGCTCAACCCGGTACCCCTGGTGGTCGCCGGCAGCACGGTCGTCAACCCCTTCGGTGACCGCGCCGATGTCCTGGTCGAGGGCTACGAACGGGTCGGCGAGGCGTGCCGCGAAGCTCTGGCGAGGCGGCAGGGTGCTCGTGCTGGCGGTCCCCCCCGTGACCCCGGCGGCATCCTCGAACGGGCAACTGCCAGGTCGCGGGGCAGCGCCACCGACCGGGCCGAAAGCTGGCCCGACCACCGCCGTCCTTCACGCGAGCGCCCGCGAACCACGATCGGAACCGAGGCCAGAGGCCTCAGCCGTGGTCGCTGAGTCAGCGCTGGCGGGCCTGGTCATCACCGGCAGGAGCAGGTCCTGCCCCACGAACGGCAAGGGTCTTTCAGCCCTACCCTGTCCCGCGCACATCGGCGAGCATCCGTTGGTCCGCACTGCCCGCTGGTCGCGCCGTCTGTAACAGAAGGCTCGCTGGATCCCTCGCCTCCGGGCGAGCCCGCGGGAAGCGCAGCTGCACCAACCGAACTGCCCAGATCAACTACCACGCCCAGCCGAAGGCGCCGACGATGTGGAGGCAACAGATGTCCAACGAAGACAAGATCGCGGCACTCGAGGCCCGGATATCAGAGCTCGACGACAAGCTGACCAACCTTCACGAGCAACTGCTGCAGGCCCAGCTCGACCAGTGGGAGGGCCGCATCGATGATCTCGAGGTTCAGATGCACCTCGGATCGATGGAGGCGACCGAGAGGCTCGGCCCTCTTGTCGACAGGCTTCGCAACCGGTGGCTCGACGCACGCGAGCAGGTCGCCAACGCGTCCTCGACAGCTGGTGACGTGCTCGACACGCTCCGCGGCGGGCTGGAGCAGGCGATGAAGGACATCCGCGAGTCCGTCAGCAACGCCAAGGGCTCGGTCTCGAGCTGACCGAAGCGCTTGCGGGGCTCCGCCCCGGCCCGACGAGTCATGTGGTCAGATGGGACCCGCGGCCCTTCATCTGTTGGGGGCGCCGCCGCCGCTCGTGGTCGGGATGTGGTAGGATCCTCGACCGCTCATCTGTCGGGGCGCTCTCGGCGCTCACGCCCGGCTCCGTGCACAGCCCGGTGGGCGAGAAGCTTCTGGAGCGTGTCCGCAGCCAGGACTGCGGGGATCGCTGCCAGCGCGACAGCGGCGCCTGCGGCGGTGGGCGGGGCCTGGCCGAGCAGATCCGCGATCGGGCCCAGGTACAAGAACCCCACCAGCATCGCCAGCTCGGCCACGAGAGCCCCGAGCAGAAGGTGATTCGCCGTCCACCCGACCTTCCAGAACGGCCTGACGGTGCTGCGGCACGCGAAAGCGTTTGCAACCTGCCCGAGCACCACAGCCGTGAACGCAGCGCCCGACGCCGCAAGCTGGGTGGCGCCGCCGGGGAACGGATCACCGGGACGCCAACCGACCGCTACGAAGGTGGCGACGAACGCAGCAAGCTCCATGGTGGCCTCGACCGGTCCGAGCACACCGAACGCCCTGCCGAACAGCCGGCGATCCAAGAGGTGGCGCCTGATTGGAGGGCCGTCCAGGACGTGGCTTCCGGGGGGCTCGGCTCCAAGGGCCAGCGCGGGAAGGATGTCCGTGCCGATGTCGAGGGCGAGCACCTGAAGCACGCCGATCGCAAGCGGGAACCGCCCACCTGACAGTGCCCAGACCACGAACGGAGCCAGCTCGGCGACGTTGTCCGTCAGGTGATAGGTGAGGAACCGGCGGATGTTCGCGAAGGTGGACCTTCCCTGCTCGACTGCCGCGACGATCGTGGCGAAGTCGTCATCGAGCAACACGAGGTCTGCCGCTTCGCGAGCCACGTCGGTGCCGGACAGGCCCATCGCCACGCCGATCGCCGCCTCGCCCAGGGCCGGCGCGTCGTTCACCCCGTCACCGGTCATCGCGACGACCTGGCCGCGGGCTCGCAACGCCTTCGCGATCCTCAGCTTGTCCTCCGGCGAGACGCGGGCGATGACCGCGCCGTCGTGATCGACCAGAGCACCGAGTTGATGCTCGTCAGAGGGCAGGTCACGCCCGAGAACGACGCGGGTCGGGCCACTGGCGAGCTTGACCTCCTCCGCGATGGCGAGCGCGGTCGCAGGATGGTCGCCAGTGACCATCGCGACGCGGATTCCCGCTCGCCGGCATGCAGCGAGGGCGGCCGCAGCCCCTGGGCGTGGCGGGTCCTCGAGACCGACCAGGCCCAGCAGCGTCAGCTCGCGTTCGGCCTCTGTGGCACTGGCAGGCACGATCCCGTCGACGAGTGGCCTGCCCGCCACGGCCAGCACGCGCAAGCCTCGGCTGGCGAGCTCGTGCAGCGCGTCAGTGGCACCCCCGGGCACGCGACAGCAAGGGAACATCGCGTCAGGAGCACCCTTGACCATGACAGTGCCACCTACCACGACTGACATCCTCCGGCGGCGGGCATCGAAGGGGAACCGAGCCAACTCCTGGGCCAGGCTCGCATCCGCCTCGCCGTCATAGCCGACGCGGCGGCCGAAGGCATCGAGCGCGGCTTCCATCGGATCGCCGCGCGCCACCCAGTGGCCCTCCCCGTCGATCACAGCCCTACCCGTGGACGAGCGCACCGCCGCTCTGGCGATCGGGCCGAGGGCAGCCTTGGCTCGCGGGTCATCGGCGAGGATCTCAGCATGCGGCTCGTAGCCGGTCCCGTCGATCTTCACACCACCGGCGGGGGTCCAGACCTCCACGACAGCCATCTGGTTGCGTGTGAGCGTTCCGGTCTTGTCAGTGCAGATGAACGTCGTCGATCCGAGGGTCTCCACAGCCTCGAGGTGGCGCACCAGGGCCCGGCGGGCTGCCATGCGCTGCGCACCGATCGCCAGGGAAAGGGTGACCGTTGGGAGCAACCCGCAGGGCACGACGGCAACGGTGACGCCCACAGCGAACAGGAACCCGTCCGAGGGCTGGGTGCCGACGAGGAGGGCGACCCCGAAGAAGATCACGCCGACCCCGATCGCGACCGCAGCGATGAGCCGCGAGACTCGATCCAGCTCGACTCGCAACGGGCTGAGTGCCGGGTGCTGTGCCTGGGTGAGCCGTGCGATGCCTGCCAGCCGTGTGTGGGGACCGGTCGCTGTCACCGTCGCGACTGCCTCACCTTCGGTGACGAAGCAACCCGCGAAGATCGTGTCGCCCGACTGGTCGTGCTGGGGCACGCTCTCGCCCGTCAGGGTCGACGTGTCCACTGCAAGCGCGTGCGCCGTCTCGAGTCGTGCATCCGCGCAGATCCGATCGCCCTCGACCAGGAGGACGCGATCACCCACCACCAGTCGATCAGCATCGATCTCGACGATCTCGCCGTCACGGACCACTGTCACCAGCCGTGGCAGCAGCTTGCGAAGCTTCTCGGCCGCATGCTCCGCGCGCTGCTCCTGGGCGAAGGCGAACACAGCGTTCAACAAGATGACGATGAAGACCGCAACGCCGAGCTGGGGCATCCCCGCGATGAACGCGAGAGCACCGGCCACCCAGAACAGCAGCGCGAAGAAGTGGACCAGCTCGCCGGCGAAGCGGCGCCAGACCGGTCGCCCTCCAGGAGCAGGCAAGAGGTTCGGACCGTCCTCGGCAAGGCGCGCCCCTGCCTCAGCTGAGGTGAGCCCGGCGGGGCCTGTCGTGATCTCAGTGCCTGTCACCGCAAGACGGTCCGCGCTTCATGCTCTCTCCCGGGCAGGGTGGCTGCGGGTCTGCTGGAAGCGCCGGGTGCACAACAGCGACGCAACCGAGGGGACGTGATCGGATCGGTGCTCATCGGGTTCCTCCCCCCTCGTGGCGAGGGGATCGTCGTGCAGTGGGCACTCCCGGGACGCTGGGCCCGACGGGCTGAACGTCAACCGCAAGGTGCGTGTACAGCAGGTGGTCGCGGTCGCCCGTGTCGCTGGTCACCTCGAGATGGCCCGACATGTGATAGCCGGCGGCCTCGGCGACATGTTGGGAGGCGACGTTTTCGGGGTGGATCTCGAGGATGACCACGCCCAGGCCGAGCGTCTCGAACGCCCAGCCGGTGAGCAGCACCAGAGCGCGCCCCGCCACTCCCTGGCCCCTTCCGGCCGGCGCCACCCAGTAGGCGGAGTTGCCGGTAGCGGCCACGACAGCCAGGTTGATCGCTCCGAGCAGGGTCGCCGGTTGCTTCGCGTCCGTGACGGCGAAGGCGGCCTTGACCCCTTCGCGCCATTGCCGCCGCGTCCGTTCGATGTAGGCGACAGCATCCTCGTGGCGGTAGGGCCGGGGGACGGGGATGTAGCGCTGGATCATCGGATCCTGGCAGGCGGCGAAGATCTGG
>JAHFUU010000518.1 GCA_023264915.1 Microthrixaceae bacterium
GGGCAGCGTCCGGACCGATTCGATCATGGTGCTGCGCGTGGAGGGCGCGACCAAGTCCCTCCTGTCGATCCCGCGCGACCTGTGGGTCACGAACCCCGCCAACGGCCAGAAGAGTCGCATCAACGCTGTGTTCCAGTCGGGCAGGGATCAGCTGGTCAAGGCCGTGCAGAGCCTCGGCATTCCCGTGCACCACTACGTCGAGATCAACTTCGTCGACTTCGCCCGGCTGGTCGATGCCGTGGGGGGCATAGAGGTCGACTTCGCGCTTCCCGCCCGGGACCGCAACTCGGGCCTTGACATACCTACGGCGGGCACGCACCGCTTGTCGGGAACCCAGGGCCTCGCCTACGTGCGCTCGCGCCACTACGAGGAGCTGAAGGGGACCAAGTGGGTGGAGGACCCCTTGTCTGACCTCGGACGCGTGGCCCGCCAGCGCACCTTCCTCTCCAAGCTCCTCGACTCGATCACGAACGCCCGCAACCCCTTGACCCTCTTGCGTGTGGCGGGCTCGTTCGGTGGAGGGCTGAAGCTGGACAGCAGGCTCAGCTACTTCGACGCTCTCGGGCTCGCGTGGAAGATGCGAAGCTTCAACCCGACAAGCACCACGATCCCGACGCGGCCCACGAGGGCAGGCAGCGCGGAGGTGCTCGTGCTGGCTCCCGATGCCCAAGGCGTCCTTTCCCAGTTCGGCTGACCTGCCGGCACCGTCGTGGCCCGCGTCAATCCCGCCCCCCCGATGCTCAGATCGGCATCCGGTAACCGAAGAACTCCTGGTCCTCGTTGTAGCCGCCCTGGCCCGCGCCCAGATGCTCGAAGCTCTCCACGAGCTCGATCGCCTCGATCCACTTGACCTGCTTGAATCCGAGCTCGCTCTCGTTGCGAAGGCGGAGCGGAGCGCCGTGGAGCACCGACAGCGGCAGGTCGTTCATCTCATAGGCGAGGATCGTGAGCTGATGGCCCATGGCCTCGATGCGGTGGCAGTCGTAGTAACGGCCGGACTCTGGCCCTTCTGAGAAGGAGTAGAAGACGACCCAACGTGCCTGGGGGTCGGGCTTGGCGAGCGCCAGGATGTCCGACATGGCCACTCCGCCCCACTTGGCTATCCCCGACCAACCCTGGATGCAGTAGTTCTGGGTGATCTGGGTGCGCTTTGGCATGGCCTTGAGGTCGGCGTAGCTCAGCTCGAGAGGTTCGGTCACCAGCCCGTCGATCCGCAGCTTGTACGCGGCGAAGTCGCCTTCGAGCAGGCTCTTGTAGTCCTCGGAGTCCGGCAGGTGCCCGTTGGGCCAGAAGAACGGGGAGATGTCGTCCTCTGAGTAGCTCGCCCTCGGATCCCACCATTCCATCAAGGTCTTGACCCGCCCGGTCAGTGCCTGCCCGATCCGCCGGACGGTGCGCGGGTGGCGGATCGTGAACGGCGAGGCGGCGATCCACAGCCAGACCACAGCAGCCATCGCTACCACGTAGATCACCAGGGCCCACCACGACGGGGTCTCACCGCCCAGGGTGATGTGGGTGAGGTTCTCACCGAGGCCCGTGATCCACACCATCGTCGTGTGCATGACGATGAACATGACCATCCACGAGAGGATCAAGAAGTGCAGCGTTCGGGCCACCTGACGGTTGAGAGGGCCCGCCGCCAGGCCCAGCTTGCCTGCGACGGCCGGTGACTGGAGCAGTCCGGTGACCAGTGCCAGCGGAGCGGCGACGAAGATCGTGATGAAGTAGGCGAGGATCTGAAGAGCGTTGTAGCGGGCGAACCCGGTGTTGGCAGGCAGGTCAAGCGACGCGTACTGGATGGCGGTGGACACGGCGTTGGGGAACACGTCAAGGGATGTGGGCACGACGCGGCGCCACTCGCCGGTGGAGAACAGCAACACGTAGAACAGCAACCCGTTCACCAGCCACAGGACGTCAAAGCCGAAGTGGAACCAGTGCGCGAGCCCGATCGAGTGCCGGAAGCCCGGTATGCCGAGCCACGAGGGCAACGCAACGGTGTCGTCCTTTGCGGTCCAGGCCTTGGCCGGGTCGTCGGGATCGATGCGGTCAGCGGGCACGGGTCCCCGCATCCTGAACCACTCCCTGCCCGGCTTGCTTCCAGAGTCGAGGTGCAGGCGCGGGTGCTCGGCGAGGATCTGCAGCCCGGCACGGATGATGAACATCATGAACAAGATGTTGAGCAAGTGCTGCCAGCGGAGCCACCACGGAAGTCCCGAGTTGATCTCGGGCGCGTAGCTGGCCGAGCCGGGGTGCTCGGCGATGAAGGTCTTGGTCCAGTCATAGGTGCGCAGCTGTTGAGCCGCGGCGATGAACACCAGCAGCCCCGCGAGCGTGATCGGGACCAGCCACAGGGTCGAGAGCCAGCGCTTGCCGAATCGGACAGTAGGCACCTCTGCCCGTTCTTCGGGCAGGCCGCCTGCCCAGTGCTCGACGACGATGCGACCGTCCAGGGACCCCAGGTTGGCGTGGTCAGCCAGCTCTGCGCGCAGCGGATCGGGAGCACCGGCGACCGGAACGCCTGACGCGTCACTCATGGCCTGCGCTGCTGTGCTGTCGCGGACGGGGCCCCGATCCCCCATGCTCCGCCCGCCCAAGCATTGCCGCCGGTGATGATCACGCGCGGGTGCCGTGTACCTGGCCGGGCCAGGGCTTGCCAGGGGCCGACTTGGGACATGTTGTGCCCTTTCGACGATCGGTCAAGGCTCACAACGTTACCGGACCAGCTCCTGCCCGACGGGTCTGGGGCAGCCGCTCACCCCGTTGACGAGCGGTGGACGCGGAGTCCGGTCGACATGGCGGCCGGATCGGCGACCAGCTCGGCAAGTGCAAGCTGGCCCGCACCGACAACTGCCGC
>JAHFUU010000071.1 GCA_023264915.1 Microthrixaceae bacterium
GGCGTCGCAGCTCTGGGTGACCTCTCAGCCGCGGTCACGGCCAAGGGCAGAAGCGGTCTCATCTGGGACCAGTCTTGCGCACAGGGGTTGTGGCATGGTGCAGGGGAGTGGAACATCTCGTGGATCCACGGCACGATTGGGCCCTATGACCGCAACCGATACCGCCGCCAGCCCCGGGGGTGAAGCAAGGCCCGGCTCGACTGCCCGAGACGCCACGAGGGCCGCGCGGCCCACCTTCGATCCAGTCTTCCGCTCGATAGCGGACGTCCAAGGGTGGATGACCCGCGACCAGGCCTGCCGGCTCTGGGACCGAGCCTCAGAGCTCGACCCTGGCGACGCGATCGTCGAGATCGGGAGCTTCCACGGCCGCTCGGCCATCGTGCTGGCTTCCGCCTCACCAGCAGGGGTCTCCATCTTCACGATCGATCCGCATGGGGGAAACGATCGCGGTCCGCACGAGTTCGAGGGCTATGAGCAAGAGGCAGAGCAGGATCATGACATCTTCCTGGCCAACCTCGAGGCCGCGGGCGTCCGTGAGCGGATCACGCACCTGCGCAAGTACTCATCTGATGCGGTCGACGAGGTTCCTGGGCAGGTCGAGCTGCTCTACATCGACGGTGCGCACCGGTTCGCGCCAGCCCTCGAGGACCTTCGCAACTATCGCGACCGCGTGGCTCTGGGCGGCACGCTGCTGGTCCATGACTCCTACTCGGCCTGGGGGCTGACACTGGCTCTGTTCGCGACGATGGCCCTCACGGGCAAGTTCCGCTATGTGGGTCGGTCCCAGACCATGACCCAGTTCGATCGCGTCGACCTGACACCGGCAGATCGCGCAGCCAACTGCATCAGGCAACTGCTCGAGGTTCCGTTCTTCCTTCGCAACCTCATGATCAAGGTGCTGATCAAAGCCCGGCTCGCTCCGGTGACACGACTTCTCGGCGGCAACGGCGAGTGGCCATACTGAGAACTGCCATACTGAGACCTGACCGCGTGGTGCGTGGCCGGTGGTCCCGGCCGCTGACGCCAGGTTGACCTGCCGGTCTGGTACCGTCGGCCCGACTGTCGGGGGTCCAGCTTTCCACGCGCCCAGCTCCATTATCTTCTCGGATCGAGCACATGAGTGAGATGACACCTGACTCCGCGGCCAACACGACAACCGACGAAACAGAGTCTCCGGGCAGCGCTCCAGGCAAGGCGGCACAGGGCGCTCAGGAGGCATCGGATCCTCCGGGCCGATCTGCCCGACCAGCCGATGCCTCTGCGTCCACCCCGCCAGCAGCCCCCGCAGGTCCAGCCGATGCCTCGGGGGACGAATGGGACGAAGAGGACTCCATCCTGACATGGAAGCTCCTGGTCGCCGTGGCCGTCGTCTTGGGTGTGGTGTTCGTCGGGGCGTTCGTGTTCTTCAACAACAACAAGAAGAAGGACTCGACTGCCTCGACCGAAGGCACTGGCTCCACGACGACAGCCGCAGCCGCCGCGCAGCTGCCCGCGATCCGGGACTCCTTTGACCGTCCCGACAACAAAGAGCTCGGCAAGGCCAGCACCGGCGAGGATTGGCAGGCCATCACCGGCATCTGGGGCATACGTGGCAAGCAGGCCGCGGTGGTCGAGGAGAACCCGACGGGACCTCGCAACCTGGCGATCCTCGACACCGGATCCGGTGACGGTTCGGTGTCGGCCAAGGCGGCAAAGCTCGTCGACGGATGGGGTCTCGTCTTCCGCTACCGCGGGCCGAACGCGTACTGGTTCATCCAGTGGAACGACCAGTACAAGTCCTTCCACGTGTTCAAGGTGCAAGACGGCAACGCCAAAGAGGTCGTCAAGGGCGGCGTTGGCGTGCCCAACTCAAAAGACGGCATGAACGTCAAGGTCGAGTACTCGGGTCCGTCGATCACCTTGCTCGCCGAAGGCAAGCCGCTCGAGACCTTCCAGGACCCCTACCTCAAGGACCAGACGAAGGTCGGCCTGTTCGCAGTCGAGAAGAGCGCGGCGACCGCGCGCTGGTCGGACTTCACCGCGCAGAAGGGCCTCGCAGGGCCGCCGGTGACAGCGGCGCCAGATCCAAAGGACAAGGCGAGCACGCCGAGCAGCCAGCCCAAGCCGAAACCCAGCCAGGCAGGCCAGGGTGGCCAGGCAGGACAGGCGCCGAAGCCTGGCGGTGGCGCCACGACGACGACGAAGTGACTCCCACCGGTCGCGACCCATCGCCGACCGAGCAACAAGCGGCTGCACCTGCTGTCTCGAGCCGGTCTCGGATCGCCGCAGGGCCGGCTTCGGCCAGAGGGTCAGCAGCCAAGAACCGCCTGATCGCCTTCATCGAGCCGCATCGTGGCGGGCGCTTCGCCGCACTCGACGGCTACAGGGCCGTCGCAGCGCTCGGGGTGGTCGTGTTCCATGTGGGTGGGGCGCCCACCTCGGATCTGGCAAACAACGGAACCCTCGTCGGAGGAATCGTCGGGAACCTGGGCAACTTCGGGGTTGCGACGTTCTTCCTGTTGTCGGGGTTCTTGCTCTACCGCCCCTTCGTGGTGGCTCACTTCGGCGGCAACCCGGCCCCCGACACGGTCCGGTTCTACCGCCACCGCCTCATCCGGATAGTGCCCGCGTTCTGGGTGGCGCTCACGGGCTGGTTCCTGCTCGTGTGGTCGAACCTGCCCCAGGGCCACCGGATGAGCCTCACCCCTGACAACCTCGCCACGGTCTATGGCTTCGCCCAGATCTACAGGCCGCTGTTCGGGTTTGCCGCGCTCACGACTGCCTGGACGCTCTGCATCGAGATCACGTTCTACCTGGTGCTCCCTGGCATCGCCTGGGCCATCCGCGAAGTGCTCGGGTCCGGCGCGCGATCTTTGACCAACAGGTTGCGAGCCCAGCTCTTGGGCATAGGGGCGCTGATGGTGATCGGTTGGATCTACAGGCTGACGATCGTGGGTGCCTACGCGGTCGCGCCGGTTGCCTCTGGCCAGGACAACGAGCACCTCTGGCTGCCCAACTTCTTTGACTGGTTCGGGCTCGGGATGTTGCTGGCGGTGGCGGTCGCATGGCGCGATCTGGGGAACCCACTGCCACGCCTCACGAGAAGGGTGGCCAACCTGGGCTGGCTCTGCTGGTCCGCCGCTGGTGTCATCTACCTCGTGGTGGTGATGGTGAGGGGCTCGACCCCAGAGGTCGCGATGGGCGCCAACAAGGAGACGCTTGCGCAGCTGTCGGTTCGGATGCTCCTAAACGGGCTCGCGGCCTTCTTCTTCTTGCTGCCGGGGATCCTCGGTACGGCGCGCAACAGCATGGTCCGCCGCGGCCTGGCCACAGCGGTGCCCGCCTACCTTGGAACGATCTCCTATGGGATCTACCTGTGGCACAAGGTGTGGCTTGACTGGCTTCTCGGGGGCCCCGACGTGCGTTGGGGCTTCTGGCCGATGCTCGCCGCCGTGCTCGCGCTCACCGTTGTGGTGGCCTCTGTGAGCTGGTTCGGCATAGAGCGGCCCCTCATGCGCTTCAAGGATCCGTCGGCCCCCCAGCCCCGAGGTGCCGCCGCATGACCGCTGTCGGCCAGATCGGTTCCGTCCGTGACGGGGACGCGCAGGGCGGCGCCGGTGCGGCCGGCCGGAGACGGGTCGTGCCGCAGCGGCGGCGCAACACGGGCGGGGCGGGCGGGATGCGCAGGGCCTGGAAGTGGTACGGGGAACGCCTCTGGCCGACCGTCGTGCTCCTCGGTGTGGTCGCGGCGACCGCGACTCTCACCAACTCGGCGGGCCGCTACGTGGGGGACAACCGCTTCGAGCAGTACTTCAACCCGGCGCGGCGCGTGGCCAAGACCCTGTCGATCTGGGATGCCAGCCGGGGGCTGGGCCGCGTCCGTGAGGACTTCTGGCCGGGCACGACGTTCCCGCTTGCAGCATTGCGAGCACTCGGCACCTCTCCCATCCTGACCGAGCATCTGTGGCACGCGTTGGCGATCACGGTCGCGGGCATGGGCATGGTCCAGGTGCTGAGGATCTTCCGGCCGCGGGTGGGTGCCGAGCACCTCCTGGCCGCAGCACTCATGGCCTTCGGGCCGTTCTCGGCGTCGTTCCTGACACCGTTCTCGAACCTGTACTTCCAGTACGCGCTGGCCCCCTGGTTCGTCTGGGTCTTCTACCGGGGGCTCCACAGCGAGCACTCCTGGCGATGGGCCGCGGCCTTCGCGCTCCTTGTCCTCGCGCCGGGCAACGTCGACACGCCGGGACTCATCTACAACCTGATGCCACTGGTGGCGGTCGTGGTCTACGTGGTCTTCGTCGAGCGGTCCGTGAGGTTCCGCCACTTCATGGGCTTCGTTGCGCGAGCGGGTCCGCTCGCGTTGCTCGTGAACGCGGCCGTGCTGGTGAAGATCTACCAGGGTGCCGCGACCTACGGGCAGCGCCTCAACGACACCGAGTCAGCTGACATCTCGTTCCGGGCCTCGTCATGGACAGAGTCACTCCGCGGCCTCGGCAACTGGCTGTCCTACTACCGCGAGAGCGGCCAGCTGCTCAAGCCCCAAGGGGCCCTGTACTTCTCGAACTGGGTCGTCATCGTCTGCACGTTCGTCCCGGCCGTCATGGCAGTCGGCGTGCTGTGGCTGTCGCGCTGGAGACCGCGGATCCTGTTCGCCATGATGGCCCTGACATCTCTGGTCGTGCTGGTCGGCGCCTACCCGCTCAACGAACCGTCCCCGTTGGGCTCCCAGGTGTACAGGGCCTTCACCAACGTCACCGCCTTCTTCGTGTTCCGCAACACCTACAAGGCCGGTGCAGGCATGGTGATGGGCATCTCCGCGCTCTTCGGCGTCGGCACCGTCGCTCTCGTGCGCCGCGTGTGGCACCGCGGGCGCGACCGTCAACTTGCGTTGATACCTGCCCTGGGTGTGGTTGCGGCGCTGTTCGTCGCGGCCTTCCCCTTCTGGTCGAACAACCTCTACAACCCGACTCAACAATCTGTCGAGCTGCCCGAGTACTGGGTCAACGCCTTGAAGTACCTCGACGAGCAGCCCGATGCCGCCCGTGTCCTGATCCTGCCCGCGACGAGCCGTTCGCGCTACCGCTGGGGTTGGGTGGGCGATGACATCTTCGACGCGTTCCTCGCTCGACCCCATGCCGTGGCGACCGGCGTCACCCTCAGCACCCCGCTTGGTGCGAACCTGCTGGAAGCAGTGTCCAATGAGGCATCCAACCCCGCCTACAAGCCGGGCACCCTCGCCCCGATCCTTCGGCGCCTGGGCATGAGCCGGGTGTTGCTGCGCAACGACCTCGACTGGCAGTCGCTGCATCGCCCGCGGCCGGCGGACTACCAGGGTCTTCGAGACGACCCCGACTTCCGCAGGGTCACGGCGTTCGGCTCCGCTGGTGAGAACACCGCCAGTGCCGAGGACAGAGGCGCCAGTGCCGACCTGGAACGCAAGCTCCCGCCTGTGGAGGTGTGGGAGCTCAAGACCCGGGTGTCTGACGTCGTGCGCGTCGAGGCTCCCCAGCCGTCACTGGTCGTCTCGGGGGACGGATGGGCCTGGGGGCCGCTGGCCGAGGCCGGGGTGCTGGGCAGCGCCGGACCGGTCGAGTACTCCGGGAGCATCAGCACCGACCGGCTCCGCGAGCTCACCGAGGCTGGCTCACCGGTTGCCATCACCGACACGAACCGCCGGCGCCTGAGGGTCCTGTTGAGCTACGAGCCGGACTACTCGCACACCCTGGGCGCGGACCAGAACCTCGATCGGCCCGCCCAAACCCTCTTCAGCGGGCCCGGGACCCAATCTGTTGCCTGGTTCGAGGGTGCCACCGCGATCGATACCTCGGGCACGCCGCGCCCCGTCGGGGGTTCACAGCCGTGGTACAGATCAGCCAACGCACTCGACGGAGATCCCTCCACTGTCTGGCTGATGCGGCGAAACGATGCCGGCAGGACGGTGACCATGACCCTGCGCGAGCCCAAAGAGGTGTCACACGCCGTGTTCACCGTCGCTGATGTCGACAGGAACGACCAAGGGATAACGCGGGCACGCCTGCGTTTCTCTGATGGGTCCGAAGAGATCGTGAACCTCGGCCTGGGGGCCATCAACAACGCGATGCGCACCCGGACGGTGCCGGTGACCTTGACACCCCGCCAGACCTCCTCCATCGAGTTGACCTTGCTCGAGGCTGAAGGTGACAGCCCGACGGTCGGCCTCGCTGACGTCGCATTCGACGGCATCGACCTCACCGAGTACGTCCAGGCACCCGATGACGTCTTCGCAGCCGCGGCAGCCGACCCGAGCCTCGAGGCCCTGATCGAGAAGTCACCCATGAGCTACACGTTCACGCGGTCGGTCGGCGACGGACCGATCACCGAGGAGACGGCCGTCCGCCGCCGCTTCCGGACCGCGGGTGACCGCAGCTTCGCAGTGCAGGGCAAGGTGAGGATCACGCCTACGTCGAGCGACGCGGCGATCGATCGTCTCGCGGGCCCGACAGTCGGCGCGTACGGAAGTTCACGTGCAGACGGTTCCCCTACGAGGTGGGCGGGTGCTGCGGTGGACGGCGATGTCCGAACCGCCTGGGAGCCGCCCTCCCGGCAGGACGAGTCGATAGTGATGCGGTTCCCCAAGCAGAAGGTGACCAACGTGTCCCTGTCGAGCCTGCTCGAACCCGGATATGACGCGGTCAAGCGGGTTCTGGTCGTGGTCGGGGACAAGGTCCAGACGGTGAACCTGCGGAGCCAGCAACCCTGCCCGCTGGCTCCGAACAAGGGCTGCCGGACCGCGTCTGTCGACGTGGAGCCAACTGAGACCGACCATGTCGAGATCCGCATCACCGGCTTCGATACTGAGTCGGCAGGCAAGGCACGGGTGGACGAGGTCGTGGTGAACGGGGCGCGGAACGCTCTGTCGGTCGGGTCCGGCCAGCTCGACAGCTGCCACGACATCGGGTTGAAGGTGACCGACAACAAGAACCAGGCTCACCCGGTTCCCGTGAAGCTGCTGGGCACCCTCGATGATCTGCTCTCGGGGCGCACGGTCAAGTTCGAGTCCTGTGCCGACGTTCGGCTTGCCAGCGGCTGGCACCTCCTCGACAGCGGCGGTGGATCCGCGGTCGACAGCGTCAGGCTCATCGCGACCGACGGGAAGGCAGATGTCCACCCGGTGGGTCAGCGGCCAACTGTCGCCGTGGACACGCAGACCCCGACCCGCGTGAACGTCACTGCCGACAGCACCGACGGCGCCGTGGTGTTGCTCGAGCAGTCCTTCGCACGCTCGTGGGTGGCCCGGGTCAACGGCGAGCCAGCCGTTGGTGCCACGCCACTTGACACCCTGAACGGCTGGCGGATCGAGAAGGCAGGCAAGCTTGACATCGAGCTCGTCTACGGCGGTCAGTTCAGCTACAACGTCGCGCTGTTCCTCACTGCGCTGGGGGTGGTCATCTGCGCAGCGCTCGTGTTCTACCGGCCACCGGTGACCCGCGCCGGAACCCAGCAGTCAAGGACTGAGGACCGCTGGGTGGCACCGGTCGGCCCCGAGCCCGGGGAGAGGCGCGTCTCGACCAAGGCTCTGGTCGGGACCTCGATCTTCGCTGCGGTGGTGGCCTACCTGCTCGCGGGGTTCGGCTTCGCCATCGTGCTCGCTGCGATAGCGGTCGCGGTGTTCGTCTACCGGGTCGATCCGGGCCGGCCCGCTGCGATGGGAGCGTTCGTGCTCCTCATGCTCGCCGCGGTGGCAACTGTGCTCGAGGTGGTGCCTGGGCCAGCTGATCCGAACCTCAACTTCGGCGTGGCGCGGCCCATCACGACGTTGCTCGGGACGATGGTCGGCGCGCTCACCGCCACTGCTGTCGCTCTCTTCGCCGTCACCGAACGCTCGACTGAGCCCGCCCAGCCCTGGTTCGCGTTCCAGGACCGCAGAGCCTTCTGGGGCAGGCTCGCCCGATCGCTGCCGCCCCTGGCCGATCGTTGGGCACCGGTGGTGCTGGCAAGCCTCGTTGCTGGCGCCCTGGCTTACATGCTGGGGCCGCCTCCGCTGTCGGCGGTCTATGACGTTCTTGTCCGAAGCGTGCGAGCGGGGACCCAGTACTCCCTGACCGGCGCGAGTGGCGAGCCGACAGCCGTCATCCCGCCGTTGGCTCCGGGCCTGGCTGCGTTCGGCCCGCTGTCAGGTCCGGTGCTGCGGTGCATGCTGGCCATGGGTGCGGTGTTGGTCGTCGCGCGAACCACCTATCGCCGGCTGGGGTACCGGGCCGCCGTCGGGGCCGCGTTCGTGGCCGCGGTCCTGCCTGCGGTCTGGGGGGTCCAGCTGGCCGTGTCTGTCGCGGGCCTCGCGGTGCTGGGCGCTGCGGGTCTCGCCCAGCCACCGCGGCTGACGTTGCGGCGCGCGTTCGGAGCCGGTTTGTGCTGTGGCATCGCGGGTCTCGCAAGGCCCGACGCGGCCCTCCTGTGCGTGCCCGTCCTGATCGTGTGGATCCTGTGGAGCGGCTTGGACGGCCGCAGCGTGGCGCGGGCGGCGACGATCGCGGTTGTGGCGGCGGTGGCGATGTCGCCTTGGTTGACCTTTGTCCGCGCGAACTTCCAGACGTGGCTCCCCACCGACTCATGGGCATCGGCTCTCGGCGACCCCAACGCCGGTGATCGTCTG
>JAHFUU010000072.1 GCA_023264915.1 Microthrixaceae bacterium
GACGACCGCTAGCTCGGGCACCGGGGAGCCAGCGCAACTAGATGAGGCAGGCTCACCCGATGAAGACTCAGACCCTGATGGGCGCCCCGATGACCCGGGCACTTCGGGCCCGGGTCAAAGTGCGCCTCGCACCGAGTCCGATCTGGTAAAGGGCATATTGTTGGATTCCCTTGCCCAGGCAAGCGATCCGATCGGAGTGTTCACCTGGCCAGGTGGCGCACTCCGGTGGTCGAACGACGCGCTCACCCAACTCGCGCCCGGGAGCGAGGGTTCACCTGCCTTCCTCCAGCTCCTCGACGAATGGTCCCAGGCCCACTTCGTGGCGCGCGTACTTCCAGCGCTGTTGAGCGAACGGCGGTGGAGGGGAACGCTGCGATCCGCACGACCTTCAGGCGGTTCCGGTTCCGCAATCGAAGCAACGATCATCGCTCACGGCGATCCGGCGAACGAGATCGACTCGTTCACCTTCCTCGCCCACGTCCACGATGCCGACGAGCTCAGCACGCAGGTCCCCGGCCCCGGCGTGCGCACCGGCCCCACATCGGGCCAAGGCCCAAGCGACAACCTCGACGCCAAGCAGAAGAGCTTCGAAAGCCAGCTTCGGCACGCACTCGACACCGACGGCATCGTCATCCGGTACCAGCCGATCATAGACACCTCGACTGGTTCGATCACCGGTGCCGAGGCATTGCTGCGCCTGAGGGGCGAGGTTGGCGAGCTGTTGAACCCAAGTGCCTTCGTCGAGGTAGCCGAGTCCACCGGGCTAATCGCTGAACTTGGCGACGCGGTGCTGGCCATGACGTGCCGCCAGCTCGCCCGCACTGGAATCGACGTCTCGGTCAACATCTCGCCCCAACAGATCTCGACGACAGGCTTCAGCGATGGCGTCATGTCGATACTGGCTGACACCGGTTTGGCACCGGACCGACTGTGTGTCGAGATCACCGAAGGAACGATCCTGTCTCAGGGAGAGCAGACCGAGACCAACATCTTGGCGCTCCGCGAGCACGGGGTTCGGGTTGGCATCGACGAGCTCGGGAGTGGACGCACATCCATTGGGGCTCTGCGCCGGTTCCCCCTCGACTTCGTCAAGATCGATCGCACGCTCGTCGCTGGGCTCGTCGCCAACTACGTGGACGGGGCAATTGCACGTTCGGCCATCGACCTCGCACACCAGCTCGGACTGCAAGTCGTTGCCGTCGGCGTCGAGTCCGACGCACAGCTCGAGACCCTGCGCAAGCTCGGATGCGACAAGGTTCAGGGTCACCTCTTCGCCGGTGCTATCGAGATCCACCAGCTCCGGGCCCGCATCAAAGGCTGACCTGTTGACCGGAGCGGCTCGCCGTGGGTATCACCCACTTCATCTCGGGCCCGGCGCCACTTCACAGCTTCGGTGAGCAACGACCTCGAGTGATCGGCCGGGCCAGATGAGGGCTCGATCATCCATCTGCCAGGAAGGCCAGCATCCATCCCACCCAGGCTCGATGCCCCGGCTCATCTGAGGGCCTGAGAGCACGCTACTCGGGGTAGCAGGAGCACTCACCGCCGCATGGCCCAGGTGGCATCTGAGCACCCTGGGGGCTGCTGGATCCAGATGAAACCGAAGCGAAGACCGAGAGCAACCGGACCGCTCCCTCGTGACCTTCCGGGCAGAAGGCTGGTTCGTCAGATGCGCTCATGGGGCGGCGCTGCTCGAAGACGTTGTCACAAGTGGGGCATCGGTACTCGTAGGTAGGCACGAATCCCAACATACCGGCGGCGGTGCCCGCATGTCTCCTCGGCCGTCAGTTCCCGTCGACCTCACCGATACCTGAACCGGCACCCTTCAGAGTCCCAACGGGGCTCCCTCCAGCTCGACAAGTCGCGGGATTGGGGTGGGATCGTCGGCCCTGCTCGGGGCACCAAGGGGCGCTCGCACCTGGTTCCGTGCCAACGGACCGCACCGCTCACGATTCGCACGGCAAGCCCGAAGATGTGCCTCGGGGCCGCTGCCGGCACCGATCACACTGGCAGGCCGTACCCCGAGCAGGCTGCTTGGAAGTTCGGATCGTTCGGCCCGAGAACGTTCAAGACGTTCTGGAGGACCGGACGGTCGAAGATCATGCCGAGGTGACCGACCGGATCGTTGGGACACTGGTCCTGGACCCGGATGTTCCTTACGTTCGAGCCACTCAAGAAGGCGTTTGTGTAGGGGGTCACTATGAAGTCATGGGAGGTTTGCAGCACCACGTACTTGGGTCCGGCCACCGTGTCACCGCCGGCAAAGAGGTTCCTTTGGAACGAAGAGCCCACCATCTGCTGGGCGAGTCCGGGAGTGCCCAGGCTCCACATGAGCGAGTTGACGATGCCGAGCAGGTTGAGCTTGGCCCCGAGGGTCACGATGCCGTCAACGGTCGTGCCGTGGTTGCTGGGTGACAGGCCTACGAAGGTTCGAACCTTGGATGCACCGCCCAGGAACTTGATGTAGTAGTTCGGCATCATGCCGCCCTGGGAGTGGCCAACCAGGTCAACCTTGGCTGCACCTGTGCTCGACCGCACCTTCTCGACGAAGGAGGCCAGGGTCTTTGCTGATTGCGCGATGTCGCCCAGGCCTCCGACACGACCCAGCGAGAGCCATGTCATGCCGTAGTTGAACCCGTATACGCAGTAGCCAGCGTTGGCAAGCATCGGCGACAACGCAACCCAGTTGGCGCCGAAGTTGACTGCCGTGGCATGCACGAGCACGACGGGGTTCGGGTGAGCAGCAGAGGGCTTGCAGTTCCAGTTGTTGGCACCGGCGACGGCGTTGGGGCTGGCGATGTAGTTCGCGAGCATCGTGGTGACATCACCGATGGGCAGGTCGGCCTTGGCCGGGGAGGAGACGGCGGCGCTGATGGCGAGCGTGACCGACACCGCCACCGCACCGAACAACGCCTTGTACGCGCGCCTTGCGGGCTTGCACTCCCGCACAGCCTTTGTGTTCTCAGCGGTCTTGCCCCACATGAGCTTCCCCTTTTGTGGTCGAGTCATGGGCCGATGCTTCAGTCCGGGCCTTGGCACTGCATGGCGAGTCGTCGCTATGCGATCTGAGAACCGCCAGCGAGTGGGCCGATGTGGTTCTCGGAGAGATGTGGCCACCAGCACCGGATGCACCCGGCAGGAGACCGAGCCAGGAGATCAGGTGATCACAGCGGGATCCCATACCCCGAGCAGGTCGCCCTGAAGTTGGGATCGTTGGCCCCGAGCGAGTTCATGACGTTCTGGAGCACAGGGCTGTCAGCGAACATGCCCACATGACCGACCGAGTCGTTCGGGCACTGGTCCTGAATCAAGACGTTCTTGACGTTGCCGCCATTCAGGTATGCGTTCGTGTAGGGCGTGACGACGTGGTCGTACCGGGTCTGGATGACGACGTAGTTGGGCCCGGCAACGGTGTCACCGCCGGCGAAGAGGTTCTTCTGGAAGGACGAGCCTGCCATCTGCTGGGAGAGCCCGGGAATGCCGGCACCCCACAGGATCGCATTCACGAACCCGACGAGGTTCAGGGCGGCGCCCAGGGTCACTATTCCACTGAGGGTCGTACCGTGGTTGCTGGGCGAGAGGCCGACGAAGGTTCGAACCTTGGATGCACCGCCCAGGAACTTGATGTAGTAGTTCGGCATCATGCCGCCCTGGGAGTGGCCAACCAGGTCAACCTTGGCTGCACCTGTGCTTGACCGCACCTTCTCGACGAAGGAGGCCAGGGTCTTGGCTGACGAGGAGATCTCACCCAACCCGCCTACACGACCCAGCGAGAGCCATGTCATGCCGTAGTTGAAGGCATAGACGCAGTAGCCAGCGTTGGCGAGCATGGGCGACAAGGCCACCCAGTTCGTACCGAGGTTGACACCGGTGGCGTGCACGAGCACCACCGGCGTTGGGTGCGCGGCGGAAGGCTTGCAGTTCCAGTTGTTGGCACCCGCTACGGCGTTCGGGCTGGCAATGAAGTTGGCGACCGCGGTGACGATGTTCCCGACGGGAAGCTCGGCCCGGGCTGGGGATGACACGAATGCGGTGACCGAGATCGCAACCGCAACCGCGGTCGATCCCAACACCGTCCGTGCCTTGAACCTGCGACGGGTCTGGGCTGTTTCGGTCCGATGGAACATTGTCTCCCCCTGGTCTCTCGGCAACGAGTTGTGACTGGGATCACAACCCCCTCGCAGTATGCGGTCATCCCGCCGCCACCAGTAGATGGAGGGGGTCACGTTTGCACCATGACTTTGGTCATGGTGCACCACCCCCGATGCCGCGAAAGCCCTGATGAACACCAGGTATTGGTCCCGACCGCGCCCCGGGCGACGCATGGCGCGAAGGGTGCAACCACAACCACTTAGAGTGGTCACAGAGTGGCTGCCTTCTTGGCCTCGCCCCTGGGGAGCGGCGGCGCACCGGGTTTGGCCGGGGTCGCGAGGACAAGGGCTCGGCTGGAGCTGCCGGTGAGGGCCCGGGCGAGGCGGATCAGTGCCCGGGCAAGACGACGACGAAGGTCGTGGCGGTCCCGTCGCGCTCATAGGAGAGCTGACCACCGAGGTCGCCCGCCAGCGCGTCCGCGATCGCAAGACCCATACCGGTCCCGTCGCTCTTGGTCGTGAAGAACGGCTCGAACACCTTGTCGACATCACCGACCGGGACACCGGGGCCGTCGTCGATGACCGCTATCACACTCCCGGAACCATCCAGGTCACGCACCCGGACGACGACCCGGCTAGAAGCTGCGTCGATCGCGTTGTCAAGGAGGTTGAACACGCAGTCGCGCAACCGCTTCCCTGCCGGTTCAGGTCGATACGCGGGATCCACCTCGATCGTCAAGGCCAAACCCTGCCTCTCTGCCTCGCCTCGAAGCTGATCGCTGACCTCGGTGACGACATCGAGGACGTCTGCTCCGTCTGCCGGCGAGGAACCAGAGCCAGGCACCTCGTCGCCGTCAGTTGCCTCTCCCTCGTGCAAGAGCTCAGAGGCGAGCATCGTGCTCAGGCGGTCCTTGGCGTCAGCGAGAGCGTCAAGCTCACGGCGCGCCGCAACCAGGTCGTCGGCTTCAGTGGCACCGGTCAACCCGCGCAGGCGGTGGATGCTCCAACCCATCAGCCCGACCTGGTGGCGCGACTGATGCACGATTCGGGCTGATACCTCGCCGATGGCAGCGAGGCGCTGCTTCGCCAGGACGTCACGGCGGAGCTCCTGGCCG
Organism: Microthrixaceae bacterium; assembly: GCA_023264915.1. Taxonomy (GTDB): domain Bacteria; phylum Actinomycetota; class Acidimicrobiia; order Acidimicrobiales; family Acidimicrobilacustridaceae; genus JACPNV01. The sequence goes on from JAHFUU010000072.1 coordinate 5,207, forward strand.
ATTCGGCGACGGTGAAGCTCGAAGACCGTCGCCCCATAGACCGGGAAGCACCACCACAAGATGATCAGAGCGGGCCACGGGTCAGCTGGCCGGTACATCGCCACGGATGCCGTGATCAGGGGGAACCCGCCCATGAGTGGGAGGAGGTATGGGATGAGAGGGCTCTCGAAGGGGTCAAGGCCCTGGGTGATGAGGGGCTTTGAGATGGCCCGCTGGGACAGGAGCCGGATCGACATCGTCGCGACCCATCCCACCACTGCCACCAGTGCCGCCACAAGGACGTCCGGGGTCGACTGGAGCGTGATCGGGTACTGGTGGCTCAACAGGCCCGAGTAGACGAAGTTGGCGCACAGGAAGCCCACCGACACCGACACGGCGCTCACGACCAGCCACGCGATCGACCGGATCGCTCCTGGCACGCCGAGAGCCCGGCGCCACGGCAACGGTGTCATAGCGACGATCAGCGGTCCCGCTGCTGCCACCGCGCACCAGACGAGCAACAACCCTCTGGCACCGAGGAGTGCCGCGTCCACCGCGCCCGCCATCGTGAGCACAACGTGGTCCTCTCGGCCCTCGAGGCGTATCGGCAACAACGCACCCGCCAGGGTCACTGCGAACAGCCCGGCTACGAACAGCGCCGGCTCGTCAAAGGCCACCACCGCACCTCACTGCGACATCTGCTGGCGCACGAGAAGGATGGCGAGCTTGGTCCGGTCACTGACGCCGACCACTTCGAGGATCTTCGTCACGTAGTTCTTGACCGTTCCCTCCGAGATGCACAATGCGTCCGCAACCTCCCGGTTCGTCTTCCCCTCGGCGATGAGCGCCACGACCTCGCGCTGGCGCGGAGAAAGGGATGCCAGGTTCTGCTCGAAGGCGACCTCGTCGGGTTGGCGGCGCAACGAATCAGCTACCCGGATAGCCATGTCGCCGCTCAGCGCTGTCTTGCCTTCGGCAGCCCGGCGGACAAGCCTCAAAAGGTCAACGGGCTCAGTGTCCTTGCGGATGTAGCCAAGGGCCCCGTCCTGCATCGCCTTGCGTACCACGTGAGGGTCGTCATGGGCGCTGATCATGACCACGGCGACCGACGCAGCGATCTCGGAGATCACCTCGGTCCCCTTGCCGTCAGGGAGCTCGACATCGAGCAGCACCAGATCAGCAGCCGACAGCTCCCCTGATTCGCGAAGCTCTCCCAGCGACCCGACCTGACCGCAGACCTCGAGGTCTTCCTCATTCGCCAGCGCGGCCGCCAGACCCCCCCTGAACATCGGGTGGTCATCACAGATCAGGATCTTGGTCGCCATCCTCCCCCTCTGGTCAGCAACACCTGCTCTGCCAGGATGCCACAACTGCTTTGGGGCCCTATCGTCAACTAGCGTCCAGCCGCCGCAGAAGGGATCGACCTGATGAAGAGTCCGATGGCCGATCAGCCGTCACCAGCTCAGCCCGAAGAAGCCGTTCTCGGTTCCATCTCCTCTTCCGCAGATGTGCCGTTGACACCGTCACAGCGAACCGCCGCCGGCAAGCGTGCCCGCTCGACGCGCCCCCGATCAGCGGTCGGATCCTGGGAACCGTCAGATGACCGGCCCGATCCAGTCGACCAGCTCGAAGCCCAAGCCCGGACACGAGTGCACGAGCTAGTGCCCATCCGCTATGGGCGGATGGCCGCATCGGCGTTTGCCTTCTACCGCGGTGCAGCGGCTGTCATGGCATACGACCTGGGTTCGCATGCCTCGACCGGACTCGGTGTCCAGCTCTGCGGTGATGCGCACCTGGTCAACTTCGGTGGGTTCGCGACACCCGACCGGCGGATGGTGTTCGACTTGAACGATTTCGACGAGACCCATCCGGGGCCCTTCGAGTGGGACGTGCAACGCCTCGCGGCCAGCTTCGAGATCGCCGGGCGGGACCGGGGTTTCGACGTTCCCACGCGAACCGAGGCCGTGCTCCGCACTGCCGCCGCATACAGGTCTGCCATGCTCAATTTCGCGACCATGACCGACCTCGACGTCTGGTACCTCCGTCTCGGGTTCGAGGAGTTCCCGAAGCTTCTCGGCGAGCAGCACTCGAAGAAGATGATGGCGCGCCTCCAGAAGGCCGTGATCAAGGCACAGCACAAGGACCGCTACAGGGCGCTGGCGAAGTTGACGACCCGGGTCGACGGAGAGCTGGCTTTCATCAGCGATCCACCGTTGATCGTGCCCGCACGGGAGCTGTTCTCCGAGATCGGTACCGCGCAGTTCACGACGACCTTCCGGGGAGTTCTTGATTCGTACCGGGGCACGCTGGCACCGAGCAACCGGCACCTGCTTGAGGGTTACCGTTACCTCGACATGGCTCGCAAGGTGGTCGGTGTCGGGAGCGTCGGCACCCGAACCGGCGTTGCCTTGCTGATTGGGCGCGACGAGGACGACCCCCTGATCCTCCAGATCAAAGAGGCTGAGGCTTCGGTGCTCGAGCCCTACACCGGTCCATCGACGTTTCACAACCACGGCCAACGCGTCGTCGTTGGCCAGAGCCTCACCCAAGCAGCAAGCGACCCGTTCCTCGGCTGGGATCGCGTCGAGGGCTTTGACGGAGTCCCCCGCGACTACTACGTGCGGCAGCTGTGGGACTGGAAAGCGTCAGCCGACCTGGCGACGATGCCCAGCGACGTGCTGAGCGACTACGGCCAGGCGTGCGGATGGACCCTTGCCCGCGCCCACGCACGAACCGGTGACCGCATCGCCATTGCGGGATACCTGGGCAGCTCGGACGTGTTCGAGCGATCGATTGCAGCGTTCGCTTCGTCCTATGCCGACCAGAACGAGCTCGACCACGCCGCACTCGTCAAGGCGATCGCGTCGGGACGGGTCCAGGCCCTGTCTGGAGTGTGAGGTGGCCTCCCGATCCGTCGACAGGTTGAGATGACCGGACAGCACCGGGTTGGGGGAGCCTCTCTCCCGATGTCGGCCGGTTCCCGGGCCGGACCGGAGATGGTCGATCCTCGCCCCACTCGCGCGCCAGCAGGCTTCCATGTCCTCGCAAAGCCGACCGGGCCCATCTGCAACCTGGACTGCGAGTACTGCTTCTTCCTGTCCAAGGAGTCGCTGTATCGCGGTGACAGGTTCAGGATGGCAGATGAGACGCTCGAGACCTACATCCGGCAGCTTCTCGAATCGCACATGTCGCCTGAGGTGACGATCGCGTGGCAAGGCGGCGAGCCGACCCTCATGGGGGTTGACTTCTTCGAGCGATCAGTTGTCCTGGTCAACAAGTACAAGAGGCCGGGCCAACGGGTGCTCCACACGATCCAGACCAACGGCACCCTGCTCACCGACGAGTGGTGCGAGCTGTTCGCGTCCTACGGCTTCCTCGTGGGTATCAGCATTGAC
>JAHFUU010000519.1 GCA_023264915.1 Microthrixaceae bacterium
GCTACGTTCCTCCCGCAGGCGTCCTCGACGAGACCACCTCTGAGTCCGGCACGGGAGGCACCGCTCAGCCACAAGACGAACCATCTGAGAACCAAACCTGGGCTCCGACCCCCTGGACACCGACTCCGTGGAACCCTTCTTGAGAGCGGCAGCGCTGGTGGGGGCCGTCACGTATCGTCGCGGGCTGCCCTGATGTGGTCAGGATGCACTCGGGCCAGATCGAGGCTGAATGGAGCGCATCGATGCGGGTTCCCTGGCACGACCTGAAGGTCGGTGCGAAGATCGGCTCCGGTTCTCAGGGGTCGGTCCGCACCATCGAGAGCGGTGACGCCTTCGGGTTCAAGGGCCCAATCGTCTTCAAGCGGTTCGACCCGTCGGTCGAGTTGGATGTGGCTGCGCTGGAGCACCTGATCGGGCTTCATGAGCGCTTCACCGAGGACCAGCGACACGTGATCGACGAGCACTCGACCTGGCCACTGGCACTCGTGGAGGAGTGGGGCCATGTGATCGGCTACCTGATGCGCGCTGTCCCCGAGCAATGCTGGCAGCGGATCCGCACCGCCGCGGGCGAGGAACGGATACCCAGAGAGGTCCAGCACCTGTTCGTCAGTGACGAGATCGGTGTCGCGAACCTGGGCGAGGTCGCCTCTCTGCCGGAGCGGCGCCAGCTTGCCCACCAGCTGGCGGCAGTGATGGCGGTGTTCGAGAGCCATCTCCTCGTCTTCGGGGACCTCTCCTATCGCAACGCCGTCTACTGCCTGCGGCCACATCCTTCGATCGTCGTGCTCGACTGTGACGGCATCAGGCAGCTGGGTGCCCATGCCCCGGTGGACCAGCTGCACTCGCCGGGCTGGCAGCCACCCGAGGGGGGTCCGCCGACGGTTGCGACCGACCGCTACAAGCTCGGCCTCTTCGTGCTTCGAGCCCTGACGCCGGGCCACAACGCGCAGAACCGGGACCCCGAGGCGGCAACACACGTGCTGGACCGAGCAGGCAGGCACCTGCTGAAGCTTGCGTTGGGCCCTGACCCCGATCGAAGGCCTGCGGCCTCTGAATGGGTCACCTATCTGGGAGCCACCCTCGGAGAGGACGGGCCCAGCCAACTGCGCGAGGGCACTCCGCCTGATCCCGCCTCACCGCCGCCGGTCGTCGCCAAGGCGCACGAAGGCGACGATCACCGGCCGGTGCTCCATGCCCCATCAAGGACCGGTCGCAGGTCCGGCGGCCGCCGGGTGTCGCAGCCGGCCGCGGCCCCCCGCGGTGCAGCTGCCTTGAAGACACTCCGTCGCCCGCGGTCGCGGAGGCTGCGTCCGGGCCATGTCCGCTCGGCCACGCGAACCATCCCCGCCGGTGCGCCGCCTGCCACGGCCAGCCCCCGGACGCGCGAGACGTTCAGGGTCGTGTTGGTGGGCATCTACATCACGGCGATCGCGGTGATGACCGTCGCAATAGCCGTGGGCTTCGCCTTGAGGGAGAGATGATGCCGATTGGGGGAACCAGACCGGGTCCGGGGAGCCCGGTGACCGGGATCGGGTGCCGGCCCCCGGCGGTTCCAGAGTTGGGTTCGAGCGCTACGCCGTGAGGATCCCGAGAAGCGCTCTGGTCCTTGGAGACAAGGTCGGCTCTGGTGCTCAAGGGTCGCTGCACGCGGTGATCGGGGTCCCTCCGGCCCCGGGCATGGATCTCCCCGAGAAGGTGGTCTACAAGGAGTTCTTCGCCCAGACGCGGGTCTCGGGCCCGTCCCTTGAAGGGCTCTGCGGGTTCAGGTCGGGCCTGGATGGCAACGAGCGCAAGGTCATCGACTCGATGACGGTGTGGCCCTGTGTCGTCGTCGACGATGGCAGCGGGCGAGCATCTGGGTTCTTGATGCGGCGCCTCGATGACCGCTTCTTCCAGCGGATCGAGACGACAGAGGGCACCGAACGGATTCCGCGGGAGATACAGCAGCTCTTCCAGGCCGAAGCGATCGGTCGGAAGAACCTCGGTGAGACGGCGAACCGGGTCGAGCGGCTGGCGCTGGGCCGCGAGGTGGCATTCATCCTCGGCTTCTTGCACAAGAGGGACTTCGTGTTCGGCGATCTCTCCTACAAGAACGCTGTGTTCTGCATACGGCCCCGGCCGTCGGTCGTGCTGCTCGACTGCGACGCTGTGCGGAAGTTGGGCGAGGCACCTGCGGTGCCGCAGCTTCATTCACCTGGCTGGAAGCCGCCCGAAGGGGGCGCGCAGTCCAAGGCGACGGATCGTTACAAGCTCGGGCTGTTCGTGCTGCGTTGCATGACCCCAGGAGTCAACGCGCAGAACCGTGACCCCTCCAAGGCCGCGGGCGAATTGGACTCTGAGGGGATGTCGCTGCTTCGACGGTCCCTGGGAGAGGACCCAGAGCTCCGCACCACCGGCAGGGAATGGGTTGCCTACCTCAACCGGGCGATGGCGGCGGCGGGCGGGGTCAGGAGTCGGTCGGGCACCGCGCCAGCGCCCCGCCCGACCGAGACGGTGCGTCGACCCTCCCGTGCTGACGCTCTCGCCGGGCTCGGCTGATGGCGCCAGACCGTTGTGCGACCGCTCTCACCTCCGGTGTTCACGAGGGCGCGCAGCGGGGCACTCCAGCACGCCCGGCCGACCTTCGGCACCTCGGTGTCAGCAGGCTACGGGGCCTGGACACCAACCGGCCCCGGCAAGCTGAACGCGTTCGGCAACCCTGCCGGGGCCACTCCTCCTTGGTCGAGATCGTCGGGCCGATCCGCGGGCGCGGGCACGGCGACAGCTCTCGTCACGATCTTGGCGGTGGTTGGCATCGTGGTGGTCCTCGGCCTGGTCGTAGGTCTGGCTCACACCCCT
>JAHFUU010000520.1 GCA_023264915.1 Microthrixaceae bacterium
TGGACCGCCTGAGGGGAACCTGGGATGTGGCAGTGGACGGTGAGGTGATCGAGTCCGGGAAGGTGCCCAGGATCGACGTCGCGCCGCGAGCGTCGGCCATTGCAGACCTCGGCTACACCCGGCCCTCGCTCGCACCCGGAGAGCAGGCGGTGCTGACGGTGCGGTTCGCGCTTGCGAGGGACGAACCTTGGGCACCCAAAGGGCACGTGGTCGCCTGGGATCAGGCCATCTTGAGAGAACGCCCGGCAGCAGGGATCGAGGCGGTGGGTCCCCCTGGTCAGAGGGATGCCCGACGGGTACGCGCACCACGAGCAGGCGAGCCCGCCCGAGCGGTGCCACGTGTCGGGTTCGATCGGGACAGAGCCTCAGGCGCGGTCCTGTTGACGACCGGCAACGGCAAGCGACCGGGCATCGAGCTGGCCGTCGATGGCGCGACAGGTTCGGTGCTGTCGCTCGGCTATGCGGGCGAGGAGCTCTGGGTGGCTGCCCCCTCCCTCGACTTGTGGAGAGCCGCGACTGACAACGACGGGATGAAGCTCTTCCTTGACGATGACGCCAAGGAGATGTGGGTCGGCATGAGGAACAAGCCGCTCACTCGCTGGCTCGAGCTCGGCCTCGACCATCTCCATCGCACCCCGGTGGGTGGTGCCGTCGAGCGAGGTGCCCGCGGTACCGCCGTCGTCGAGTCGCGGGCCAAGCTCTGGGGGTCTGACACGTCCGTGGTCGGTACCCACCACACCCGCTCGGTCATCTCCCCCGAGGGAACGATCCACTTCGAGGAGGAGGTGATCCTCCCCGAGCAGTGGGCAGACCCGCCTCGTGTCGGGGTCTGCTTCGCGCTGCCGCCGGGATTCGAGCAGCTCGAGTGGTGCGGGCTGGGGCCAGTCGACACCTACCCCGATCGGCGCTCGGGGGCGCTGCTCGGGCGGTGGCAGTCCACGGTGACCGGTCAGTACGTCCCCTACCTCGTGCCTCAAGAGCACGGCAACCACGCAGGCACCCGCTGGTTCACGATCTCGGCGGGCGACGCCAGGGGGTCGGCGGTCGGAGTGCGCGTCGATGCAGACCTGTCGCGCGGATCGACCACGCCGGACGGGCTGTCCTTTTCCGCCAGCCACTTCAGCGCCGCGGACCTGTTCTGTTGTGTCGACACAACCGAGCTGGTGCCGCACGAGGAGACGATCGTGCATGTCGATCTGGCCCAGCGCGGGCTGGGCACCGGAAGCTGCGGGCCTGACACGCTTCCTCGGTACAGGATCGCAGCCGGCACCCACCGTTGGCGATGGTCCCTCCGCCCGTACCTCGTCACCGGTTGAGACGAGGATCGATCTGGACAAGAGATGGCAGGGTGCAGCGAGCGGCCTCCCACCGAACCAGGTGTGAGCGCCCGTGGTGCCCCGACACTACGAGGGTCGACGACACCCATCGCAGCCAATCGCGTGACTCGTCGAGCCGGGGGCCGGTCAGGGGCTGAACTCGCCAGTGGTGCACTGGCCGGCAGCGTTTCGAACGCACTGCCCAGGCTTGTTGATGTACTGCATGCCGAAGTAGGCGAGTCCCGCAAGGGCTCCTGCGAACACCAGGAACCAGAACACAGTCTTCATGTGCTGAGTGTAGGGCCGAACCCCTGCCAGGTCCATGGCCTGGAACGGTTCGTGCAGACCTCGTGGCCTCGTTGTCGTGATCGAGGCCGTATCGGAGGTCGTGGACGGCAGGCAACTAGTTTCGTCTGGTGATTCGACAAGCGCGCGCCGCCTGACGCGAGACGGAGAACGGAGGCTTTGATCTGATGCTCACAGGTCGGCGGTTCGTGATCGGAGGGCTCAGCCGGCTGACTGCGCGCGTTGCCCGCGCCCTACGTGATCGCAATGCGGATGTCGTGGTCGTCGGGGACGCCGAGCGGGACGGTGACACTCGTCAGGTGGTCGACCTCCTCGGCGACGATGTCGTAGTGATCGATCCCGGTACCGACCGTGATCGGGCCCTTCACGACGCTGGCCTTGCGGGGGCTGCCGGGTTCCTCGCTCTGGACGAGAACGATCTGGAGAACCTCCGCTTCGTGGCTGACGCACACGAGCTCGCGCCTGAGGTTCCATGCGTGTTGCGGACCTTCCAGCCCGAGCTCGCGGATGCAGTCGCCCGCGAGCTCAACATCCGCCGTTCGTTCTCTGTCGCGGCGCTCGCGGCGCCGACGATCGTGGCGGCGGCGATGGGCGAGGAGGTCATCGAGACGCTGCGCATCGCCGACGAAGAGGTGCCGCTTTGCATCGTCGACGTCCACGGGAGCTCTGTGATGGCCGGCGCGACACCCGAGGCGGTGAAGGCTGGCACCGAATGTGCGGTGATTGCCGTCCGCCGATCCGGTGGCGCCTGGAGCGCAGCGCCAAGCGGTGAGGATGCGCTCGGCGAGGGGGACCAGGCACTGGTGGGTGGGCGCATCCAGGATGTGCTTGCCCTTGCCGTCGGAAACGCCACACGCAAGCGGGGAGGACGGCGCCGGCGCTCGGTGCCGCCTGGTCGCCGCCGTACGCCGATCATGCACGCCACGCTCCTCAGGGTGAGTGCGTTGTTGTTCATGGCTGTGTTCGTTCTGGCGACGGTGGTCAACCTTGCCTTCGTCGGCAATGACCTCAACGACGCGATGACGGGGGCCCTCAGCACCGCCTTCGGCAACATGCCGGCGGCAAACCCCAACGAGTGGTTGCAGTGGTTCAACTTCGCGGTGCTCATCGCAGCAGTGGTCCTGTTCTGGATACTGGTATCGCACCTGACAGCACTGGTCCTGGCAGAACGCCTCGAGCTGCGCATGAGCCGCCGGGCGCGGAAGGCCCACGACC
>JAHFUU010000073.1 GCA_023264915.1 Microthrixaceae bacterium
AGCACGAGCGTTCCGCCGGCGGGTTCGACCGTCTCACCGTGCAACTGGAAGACCGCGAGGGTCGAGCTTAGACCCGCCAGCAACGGATCGGCCACGCCCGGACCGGTAAACTCTATCTCGTACCGGTGACCGCCAGGGTCGAAGAACCCGACCTCGGGAGTGGGGTTGGGCACCACAGAACCACCGGCCGCCTTGGCGAGCACCTGCATCCCCAGACAGATGCCAAGGTATGGCACCTCGGTGTCGAGGGCCGACCTCACGAGCTCGATCTCGCCTCGCATCACCTCGGTTGGATCGTTGGCGCTCGCGGGGCCACCCAGCACCACCATCGCTGCGAACTCCTCGACCTCAGGGAGCTGCTCGCCGGGTTCGACCAACCGCACCGCCACATCACGCGCGGCAGCCACCTCCGCGAAGGCCCCCATGCCCTCGCGCTCGATGTTCTTCACGACAAGCAGTTCTGGCCTGTTCACGCGATCCTCTTCGAAGCAGTCTGTCGAGGCCGACAACGCTACCCGCGTCGGTTCAAGCGTCAGGACGAGCTGCCGCCTCCACGAGAACCCTTCCGTTGAGCCTGCACACTCCCGGGTCCTGGGGCAACGGGGGGTTTGAGATCGTGCCAGGGGCGCGCCCGTTCGAAGCTCATCGCAGCGCGGAGCACACCGATGTCGTCCCAAGGCCGCCCCACGATCGAAAGGCCGACGGGCAGGCCGTCATCGCCGAGCCCGCACGGAACCGAGATCACCGGGCAGGGAGCGGCGAGGTTGAACGGATAGGTCATCAGCCAGCCCAAGATCCGGTCACGAAGTGGGAGCCCCTCGAGCTGTGGTGGATGATCCCGGTCACCGGGGAACGCTGTGCACCCGAGGGTCGGCAGCACGAGCAGGTCGAAGTCCGCGAACCAGTCGATCAGCTGGCTCCACATCAGCTGGCGTTCGGCATCTGCTCTGTGAAGGTCCGCGGCGCCGAGCGCTGCACCCCCTGACATGAGCTCCAGAAGGTCGTCGTCGACCTGACCCGCGGCCAGCTCTGGGGGGATGAGCGGCGCGAAGCGGCCGTAGAAGTCCTGCCAGAGAACCCACATCGTCTCGATGAGGTCACCACAGGGAGGTGCGGACGGCTCGACGGAGCAGCCGAGGTCCTCGACGAACGCGGCCACAGCCTCGTTGGCCCGATTCGCGACGTCAGGTTGCACGCTGAAGCCCGGGAGGCTCCTGGTGAAGGCCACTCGCAGGCCCCGGACATCTCGGGCCAGATCGATGCGAGGATCGATGCCACATCCGGGGATGGATCGCGGGTCCGATGCATGCGCGCCCTCGACGACCGAGAACATCAGCGCCGCGTCGGCGACCGAGCGCGCCAGGGGGCCGTGATGAACGAGGGTCTGGGCGAAGCCGAGCTCCGCGGGCACACGGCCGAAGGACGGCTTGTACCCGACGACCCCGCACAACGAGGCAGGTATGCGAATCGACCCTGCCCCATCTGAGCCGTCGGCGACGGGGCACAACCCCGCGGCCACAGCCGCTGCTGATCCCCCGCTCGATCCGCCCGGTGTGAAACCGTGCCGCCACGGGTTCTGCGTCGCCCCGAACGCATGACAGCGGCAGGCGCCCATGTACCCGAGCTCTGGGGAGTTGGTCTTGCCGAGATACAGGCCGCCAGCGGCCAGCATGCGTTCAGCCACGACCGAGGACTTCGAGGCGATGTTGCCCATCAGCAGGGGCACGCCGTAGCTCGTAGGTGCACCCGCCACATCATCGAGGTCCTTGATCCCAAAAGGCACACCCAACAGGGGGCCAGATGCCTCAGCTCGTGCGACTCTGTCAGCCAAGCTCCGCGCTGCGGCCAGCACCGCGTCCTGGTCGACGTGGACCATCGCCCCGAGTCGAGGGTTCACTGCATCGATCCGGTCGAGGTGCGCTTGTACGACCTCGACCGGCGACAGGCTGCGAGCCGTCACCTCTGCGGCCATCTCGGTCGCCGTCATCTGGCAGATCTCTGTCACGGATGCCTCCCGGGATCCACGCGACACAGCGGCAGCCGAGCCGGTTCGTGGTGCGATCGGCCCGACAGGTGTCGGCTCAGCTTCGGTGGTGACGCACAGCGTCGGTTCAGCCCTGCCATTCTCGTCTGATTCTCGGGCAACTCGACAACCGCCGATGTCTCACAGGACGGTTGTGCGCAAGGACAGACGCGCGCCGTCGGGGAGAGGAAGACGTTCCGGGCATCGAGAGGTGATTTCCGGCAACGTTCGAGACACGACCCGACCCGCGCACGCCTACCAGAGGGTTTCCACCCCGGTCTCACCCGCATCGGTGAACCCGCATCACTCCAACAGCCGTGAGCCCGCGCCCCGTAGGTGCGTGACCGTCGAGCTGGTCTCGCCTCGCGCGGCCCACTCCAAGCAACCGTGAGCCCGGGGCACAACAGCTCGACGAGGGGCACGAGTATGGTTGGGAGCGTCCGGCAACTGGATGCTTTCGCCCATGGAGATCTTCCGCGAGTTCACCTTCGAGGCTGCACACCGCCTTCCCAACGTGCCCCAGACTCACAAGTGTGCTCGCCTGCACGGTCACTCGTTCCAGGTGAGTGTCTCCGTCGAGGGATCCGTGGGAGCCGAGACAGGGTGGGTAGCCGACTTCGACGAGATCGACACGGCCTTCGCTCCCATCCATGCGAAGCTCGACCACCAGTACCTCAACGAGGTGGACGGCCTCCAGAACCCGACGAGCGAGGTGCTGGCTCGATGGATATGGGACCGGCTGCATCCGTCCCTTCCACAGCTCTACGCGGTCGCCGTGCGCGAGACGTGCCGCTCAGGAGCTGTGCTGCGACGCAACGACGGTCACAGCTGACCAAGCGGGCTCCCGCTGGGATCGTTCGCGCCTCGACGAGATCCCCTGCCTGGTCCCGCGCCGTCGCGGCCAGCGGTGTTGAGTGCCCCCGACGGCGAAGCCCTCGAAGGCCCGGCGGTGCGACCGCCAGGGAGCCCGGGGCGCGCTCTGGTGTTTCGGGAGACTTGGGTTAACCTTCGATGAGGCGAGACAGGCGGAAGAGATGACAGATCATCAGGCCACCGCAACCCTGACCAAGGTCCTCATGGCGGCATCGTTGGTCCTAGCGACGATCGGGAGCTCTGGACCAGCGGACGCGTCCGGCCCAGCCAGTCCCACGACCGCTACGCCTGAGCGCTACCGCGACGCGGTCTTCAGCGACGTCAAGGTCACCAAGGGCATCGTCTACACGCGCCAGCTCGACATCAACCTCCAATGGATCGACCTGAAGTTCGACCTGTACGAGCCAGCAGGAGACACCGAACGCGAACGGCCGTTCATCATCTGGTCCCACGGCGGCTGGTTCGCGTTCGGTGACCGGGGCAACGGTGACGTCGACATCGCGCTCAAGTGGGCCCAGCGAGGTTTCGTGGTGGCGTCCATCGACTATCGACTCGACCCTGGCAACGGCTGGGCCAGCTTCAAGACCCTGGACCAGGCCATGGCCGACCAGCGCTTCATGAGCTCCGTGCTCGCGGGGATGTCAGACATCGGCTCTGGGATCGACTACTTCCGCAAGAACGCGTCCCGCTACCTGCTGAACCCGAACGCCATCTTCACCGCAGGCTTCTCCGCTGGCGCCGTCGGATCACTGGTGCAGGCCTACATCCCCTTCAACAACAACCATCCCTTCAAGTCCCAAGGCGTGATCTCCCTCGGCGGGATGGCCCTCCCGGACATGGTCGATCCGGCTGAGCCACCCGCGCTGATGTTCCACGGCACCAAGGACGCGACCGTGCCCATCTCCTATGCCAAGTCCTTCTGCGACGGGGCCAACGCTCGGGGGGGTGACTGCACCCTCGTCGCCTACTCGGGCGCTGGGCACGACCTCTCGTCCAAGAACGAGCTGACCGCGGAGACATCGAGCAACTGGCTCTTCGACAAGGTGCTCGCCGGGCTCGGCTACACGACCGAGGCCTACCCGCTGGAGGGAACCACCTACCATTCCCTGTCTCCGGCTCGCATCCTAGACACTCGCACGGGCACCGGATCGCCCAGCTCGAAGATCGGCCCTGGCGAGGTGAGGGAGATCCAGATCGGCGGAGTCGCCGGCGTGCCAGCCGAGGGTGCCCAAGCCGTGATGGTGAACGTGACGGTCACCGGCGGCACCGATGACTCCCACCTGAGCGTCTGGCCATCGGGCCAGCCGTTGCCCGACACATCCAACATCAACTTCGCGGCGGGACAGACCAGGGCCAACTCGGTGATGTCCAAGGTCGGCGCGGATGGCAAGCTCGCCATCCGCAACCATGCCGGCTGGGTCGACGTGATCGCGGATGTGAGTGGGTGGCACGGGCCCGATCCCGCGGGTGAGCGGTTCCGAGCCCTGGTGCCGAGCCGCGTGCTCGACACCCGCAGTGGCCTCGGCGCTCCCGCGGCCAAGGTCGAGGCGGGCGGTCTCGTCGATCTGGCGGTGACCGGTGTCGGAGGCGTGCCGTCGACGGGGGTGGACTCGGTCATGCTCAACTTGACCGTTGCCGACCCGACTGCGGCCTCACACGTGACCGCATGGCCCGCAGATGAAGGTCTCCCCGAGACCTCCAGCGTCAACTTCGGAAGCGGTGACGTCATGGCCAACCTGGTCGTGGTCAAGGTCGGCGCCAACGGCTTGGTCTCGCTGCGCAACCAGGACGGCTCTGTCAACCTCGTCGCCGACGTCGCTGGCTGGTACGGGCATGACCCCGCGGGCGGCGCGGGGTACTTCCCCGTCGATCCCCAACGGATCCTGGACACGAGAGCCGGCACCTCTGGCTCGGTGAACGCCGGTGCTCCACTCGTGATGAACCCCACGGGCACAGCCGGAGTCCCCCAGTTCGGTGTTCGTGCAGTCGCCCTCAACCTCACGGCGATAAATCCGTCCGCTTGGACCCACCTCACCGCTTGGCCAGCGGGGCAGCCTCAGCCGGTTGCATCCAACGTGAACGCGCGCGCCGGGCAGAACGCTGCGAACCTCGTCGTGGTTCCCGTCGGAGATGACGGCACGATCGCGATCGCCAACAACTCGGGCACGGTCGACCTAGCCGTCGACGTTGCCGGGTGGTATGGCTGAACCACTGGGCTCAAGCCCAGGGGACACCGGTCTGCCCGCCGATCAAGGTCCGCGTGCGACCGACGAGCCAGAGCACTCGTCTCCCGCCGAGTCGGACCTTCATCCGGTGGGGCCACTGACGCTGACTGCAATGCTCTCTGCGGCATCGGGATTCGTGGATGCCCACGTGTTCTCGAACCTCACACAGGTCTTTGTCGCGAACATGAGTGGCAACGTCGTGTTGTTCGGCATGGCGACTGGTCGCCGCGATTGGTCAGGCGCCGGCGGGCCTGGCGTGGCAATCGTCGCGTTCACCGTCGGCGTTGCGCTGGGAACGCACTTCTACAGCCGGTCGGTCCGCGAATCGGGGAAGGCGCGTCCCGAGCTTGTCGTGTCTGCCGAGATCGTGATCCTCTCCGGCATGGCCGCGATCCTCGCCTTGGCACCCGAAGGAAGCGGACGCGTCTACGGCACTGTCGTCGTTGGACGCTTGGCGATGGGTCTTCAGACCTGTGCGATAAGATGGGTGGGCGAGAGTGCCGTGTCCACCACCTATGAGTCCGGGGTGATCGCCCGTCTGGGTGAGGCGGGTGCGCTGACGGCGGAGCGCAACGGGCTGGCCGGCGAACGGGCCTGCAGGGTCAGGTCCATGGTCGTTCTCGGGTCGGTGGTCGTGGCGTACGCGGGAGGTGCTGCCGCCGGGTCAGCGTTCGGTGCGCCGACCATCGTGCTCGTGATCCCGGTCGGGGCTCTGGTCGTTGTGGCTGCCGCCCTGGCTCACGATGCCAGGCATGCACAGAGGTGACCGACTCGTTGGCGCTCGGGCGTTCTGCGCAACCCCGGCCGCCCGGCTCTGCGGGTGGTTCACTGCTGGGCCAGCAGCGCTGCCACCGAGGCGGCATCATCGGGGGTGAGGTCGCCCGAGATGTCAAGAACGGCCTGCCGGATGCCAGCCGTACAGCGGAACGGCCCGTTCCAGCGAGCGGGGTCGACCGCCCCCGCAGTGTCATACCCACAGGTGATCCCGTAGAAGCCGAGAAGGACCGCTACCGAGTACGGCAGGTCTAGGGCCGCGACGAGAGCGCCGTCCATGTACAGCTTCGAGCGGGCCGGCACACCCTTGCCGGCGAGCAGGTCCGCGGGCGGCCCCGTCGGCTCGAACTCGAAGCGGAGCGTGTGATCCCCCGCGGGCACCCGGTCAGGTGAGCTGACCGTGAACCATTCGAGACCGACGTAGTTGTGGACGTGGTGCAGGTGCCCGTCGAGCAGGTAGAAGGCGAAGCCCACCCTGCGATTGCCTTGGGCAAGAAGGATCCCTTCAACCGGTCCGTCTTGGGGGATCGTCACCTCAGCGGTGATCGCGTGCGGGCGACCGGTCAGCCGCGGCGCAATCGTGAAGGGCAACGGAGCGGCACCGGGCAGGAACAGGAGCTGCTTTCGATGAGAACCGACCTGGGGTCGCCGCGCCACGCGGTCAGCGAAGCTGGCCACGGGCAAGACCTTGTAGCGCGCCGCCTCGGAGTACCACAGCTCGATCATCTCCTTGAGACGTTCGGGATCCGAGTCAGCCAGGTTCACGCGCTCGGATGGATCTGACCTGAGGTCATACAGCTCCCATTCGGTGTCGAGCTCGTCAAGCAACGCGCGTGTGATACGGGTGAACCTGAACGGCCGGCCACGCTCCCGTGCCTCGGCCAGACTCGGAGCTTCGAACGGGCACACGGCCCGCCAACCGCTGTGGTAGATCGATCGGTGGCCATTCATCTCGAAGTACTGGACGGAGTGGACCTCGGGGGCGTCCGGGTCATCAAAGGTGGGCCTGAGGCTCGTGCCCTCGAGAGGTTCTTGCTTCACGCCGTCGACCGTCTCAGGTGGGTCGATACCCGCGCATCCCAAGATGGTGGCAGCAAGGTCGATCGCGTGCGCGTACTGGGTTCGCACGCCTCCCTGGTCGCCGATGCCCGCAGGCCACGAGATGACGCACGGCTCACTCACCCCTCCGCGATACGTCTCGCGCTTCCAGCGGCGGAACGGGGCATTGCCCGCCCAGGTCCAGCCCCACGAGTAGTGCGGGAAGGTCTCGATGCCGCCCCAGAGCTCGTAGCGTTCGAGGTTGTCCTCGAGGCGCTCGGGCACCAAGTTGAAGAACAGGGCCTCGTTGAACGTGCCATCTGGCCCGCCTTCGGCACTCGCGCCGTTGTCAGAGATCGCAATAACCAAGGTGTTGTCGAGCTCACCCAGGCTCTCGATGAAGTCGAGCACCCTGCCGAAGTGATGATCGGTCTGGGTCAAGAACCCCGCGTAGACCTCCATCTGTCGCGCGGCCATCACCCTTGCGTCCTCGCCCAGCTCGTCCCACGCCGTCACATCAGGGTCGCGCTCGCTCAGCTCCGCGTTCTGCGCGACCACTCCCGCCGCCTTCTGCTTCGCGAACACCTTCTGGCGGTACGCGTCCCACCCGGCGTCGAAGCAGCCTCTGTAGCGCTCGATCCACTCCCCTTCGACATGGTGGGGCGCGTGCCCGGCACCGGTGGCGTAGTACAAGAAGAACGGCTTGTCAGGCGCTGCAACGTGTGCGTCCTTGATGAACCCGATCGCGCGGTCCGCCAGGTCACGGTTGAGGTGATAGCCGTCCTCGGGGCCATATGGGGGGTCGACGGCTGTGTTGTCCTGCACCAGGTCGGGATACCACTGGTCGGTATCACCTGACATGAACCCGTAGTAGCGCTCGAACCCCCGACCGAGGGGCCAGGTGCGGTACGGGCCTGCTGCTGACCATTCGGAAGGTGAGGCCAGGTGCCACTTCCCGACGGCGAAGGTGTTGTAGCCGGCCTGGCGCAGGATCGCAGGCAAGAAGCCGTACCGGGGCTCGGCGGTGGCATTGTGACCGGGGTAGCCGAGGGACATCTCGGCCAGCGAAGACATCCCAACCGTGTGATGGTTGCGGCCGGTCAACAGGCAGGCACGTGTCGGCGAGCACAGTGCCGTCGCATGGAAGTTGGAGTACCGGAGGCCGCGCCCTGACAACCGGTCAAGGGTCGGCATCTCACAGAGGCCACCGAAGGGTGACAGCTGAGCGAAGCCCACATCATCGAGGACGAACAGCACCACGTTTGGAGCACCCTCTGGCGGGCGTGGGATCGCGGGCCACGCCGGCTGTGACTCCTCGACGGTCGCACCGATCACTCCCGGGAACGGCGTTCCGGGCTCGTACTCCACGAAGTCGCTCATCTGGTCCTCACTGTCTCGACAACGATCGCCGTAGTCCCCTTCACGGCCGCCTGAACGGCGCATCTATCACAATCTGGCAGTGGTACTGTCACATCATTTCGAGCAAAGGGCAAGTTCCTGGACGAGGGGCCACCGGCAGGTGTGAGCGCCGATGGCGCCCCAACAGATGAGGGGCCGCGGATCCCATCCCAGCCACATGCCTCGTCGGACCGGGGCGGAGCCCCGCTAGAAGCCTCAAAGGTTGAATCA
>JAHFUU010000074.1 GCA_023264915.1 Microthrixaceae bacterium
GACCTGCTGGCTGAGGAGTGGGGGCGCATCGGCGAGATCGCCGAGCGCCTGCGCGAGGAGCAGTGGAAGGCGCCGATCGCGCTCGAGGGATGGACCGTGCAGGACTGCGTCAGCCACGTGGCCGGGGTAGAGGCATCCCTCCTGGGCGACCCCACCCCCGAGGCCGACATAGCGCACCTGTCCTATGTGACCGGTCCATTCCAGCAGATGATCGAGGTGCCGGTGCAGCACCGCCGCTCGTGGACCGGCGACCAGGTGCTGGATGACTACAACAAGGTCATCGCGCGCCGCGTCGAGGCGCTTCGGTCTATGCCACCCGAGAGGTTCGACGAGATCAGCTGGTCGCCCATCGGTGAGGTCCCCTACCGGGTGTTCATGGGGGTTCGCGTCTTTGACTGCTGGATGCACGAGCAGGACATGCGTCGTGCCCTCGAGCAGCCTGGGCACCTCTCCGGACCAGTCGTGCAGGAATCACTCGAACGCTTCCGCACAGCGTTGCCCTTCATCGTCGTCAAGCGTGCCGGGGCCCCTGAAGGCTCTGTCGTCCTCGTCGAGACGACAGGCGACACCGAGCTGGACTGGAGGATCCTCGTCGATGCCGGCAAGGGAAGGTTGGCGACCGAGACGGACAGCCCGGCCGGCGAGCCAACAGTTGCCCTGTCCCTCCCGTTCAGCACCCTCGTCGCCCTCGGCGGAGGCCGGTGGTCAGCAGGCCAAGCCGCCGATGCAGGGGGAGTCACGATCACCGGTGACACCTCGCTCGGCGAGCGGATCTTGGCCAACCTCGCCTTCACGCCCTGAGGGCGGTTCGGTTCGCGGCTGCACGCCAAGCGCGCCAGGTGAGGCTTGGGTAGCCTGTGGCCATGGTGGCGACCAAGACCTCACAACCGTCAACCCCAGATGGCGACGACGATCGGCGAGCATTGCACGTCTTCTTGAGCGACGATGCCCATGACTCGTGGCACCGTGTCGCAAGCGAGCTCGGCGTGAGTGTCTCAGGCATGCTCCAGGTGATCGCGTTCGAGCTAGGGAAGGACCCGGCCGATTCGGCCCTTGGTCCCGCCGTCGACGGGCTGGTGCGCAGGGCCCGAAAGATCGACGCCGAGCGCCGACGCCGCTAGCCCCGTATTCCGCACTCGTTTTCGGGCGTGGCGGGTTCGATGGGGAGGATTGTTGGGATGTTGAGTGCGGTGAGGATGGCTTGTTGGGCGGTGGTGAGCGGGTCGGGTATGTCTTGGAGTCCGTTGGTGGTTCGGGCTCGTTGGTAGCCGAGTCCGTCGAAGGCGCGGAAGATGTTCTCGGCGGTGGGTCGGGCGGGGCGTCCTTCGGGGAGCAGGCCGTCGAGTTTGCGTGCGGGTGCGATGGCGTCGCGTAGTTCGTTCTCGGTGAGCCCGTAGATCAGCACGGCGATGGAGCACACGGCGACAAGCGCGGCGGCGCGACGGTTCGACTTCAAGAACACGGGCCGCACGGCGAGAGGGCCTTTGAGGAAGTGGTGGGCTCGCTCGGCGAGCGCCTGATCTTTGTAGAGGCCGAGGAGACGGTTCGCCGAGCACTGCTTGGGGTTCATGTTTGTGACGAGCGCGTAGAGACCGTCTCGCTGTTCGGCGTCGATGATCGCTTTGCGGTCTCGGTGCCAGGTGAGTGTCACGTTGCCGTCGGGATCGGTGTGTACGGTGGTGCGGATCCAGTTCCCGACGCGGCCCTTGGCGACGGCTTTGGCGACGCGCCGTTCGACGGCTTCGGGATCTTGTCGAGGTTTCTTGTCGAGGCCACGGGTGATGGTGGCGAGGGTGTCCTCGGCGCGGGTCAACAGCTTGGCCCGGTTGGTTCGGGCCGCTTGTTGTTCTTCGGACCCGTACACATACAGCACCCGGAACGTCCGGGTGGTCTTGTCGGGGCCGTCCATGTCGATGGTGCCTTCGGCGCCCCGGAAGGTGGGCCGCTTGTCTTTGGGGAGACGGCGGGCTCGTTCAGACACATAGGTCAGGGGTTGCCACGCGTCATCTGGTTGGGTCATCGCATCGGCTTCGTAGTCGAAGCTGCGAGGTAGGCGGGACACGAATCGTGTCCCCGCCGCGTCGGCGGCGGCGAGGTTGGCTTTGGTGACAAGAGCGGAGTCGGCGATCAGCAACAGTCGCCGCGGCGAAGCGAAGCTGCGCAGCGTCTCGAGGAGCTCACCGGTCTCGGATCCTTCGTGGCGGCCCCCGTTGACGACCCGGCCATACAGCGGGATGCCGGACGCGGTGCTGGCATGCGCGACCTTCAACTGGCAGCGATGGCCTTGCCGATCCGAAGAATGACCGAACGCGACCGCCGGCGCGTCCGGGTCCTGGGTGGCGTACGCGCCGCAGAACGCGACGGAGGTGAAGTCCCAATGCAGGCGGGCCGCGTCGGCGCCGTAGGCGCCGATCGCCGAGAACGCCACCGCGGAGGCGATGTCATCGATGTGGGGTGCGACCGCGTCCAGAGCACGGCCGAGCCGGTCGTCGTTCAACAAGGCGCCCGGGGTCCCCAACCAGTCATTGGTCCCGTAGTCATTGGCCCAACCAGCCACGTCATAGAGCGGGCGAGGTGACGTCAACCGGTTGGCGATCAACGCCGCGATCACCTCGCCATGGGTGAGATGCGCCCGTCCTCGCATCGGGCACGCCTTGTCGACGATCGCGGCCACGTCCAGGCGCTCCAACATCGGCACGACGATCGGCAACGCCCCCACCAGATAGCGGCCCGGCGCCGGGTCCAGGCGAGTGAACGCCGCGGCCAAGTTGTCCAGGGTCCCGGAGTCCTTCAACTTGTCGCGGCGGCCGAGATTTGCCACAACACGATGTCGGACCTTGCCGTCCTCGTCGCGGAAGCCCTCCACGATGTGGACGTATTCATAGAGCCGGCCATTCTGTTTCACCTTCTGGACTCGTACAAACATTTCCCCAACACTCTATGTCAATGACTGCTGACACGGGTGGATCCCCCCACTTCCACGGTCAAGACTTTCCCCAACAACAGACCCGACATCCGAGCGCGTCAACGACGAACGACAACCTCGCCAGCAGCACACGCAGACCCAAACCACCCAACCCGCAGCGAGCTACGCCTTGCCCCTCACCAAGCCACTGCGGAATACGGGGCTAGCAGCCGAGACAAGAGATGTGGGGTCGACGACCCCACATCCGGACATGGCTCGTTCCGGCCGGGTGCAGCCCCGGAGCCGCGGCAGCCACGTTCACCCTGGCTCTGTGCCCCCTGTGGTGGCCGTGGCCTCGGTTGATGTCGTGGACGAGCTCTCGCCTGGGCCAGTTGTCGTCGTCTGGGGCGGGCGCAGGAAGCGCCCGCAGATGGGCCATGGCTGAGACCCGCGCTGGTCATAGAGGATCTGTGCTCGCAGGTCCTGCTCGGCGGTCGTGTTGTCGATCGGATCTCCGTGACCCCCAACGCCGCGCCAGGTCTGCAAGTCGAACTGATAGGCACCCCGATACGTGCCGCTGCCGTCGACGATGTTGTAGTTGCCGCTGGACTCGCAGTTGCGCAACGACGCCCAGGCTGGCCCCCTCGCATTGCCGCTCTCCTCGGGCGTGGGTGACCCGTCGTCACCCGCGCCGCGGAACCCTCGGACCTCGAAGAGCTCTTGCGGCGGCTGGTCATCGAGCTCGCGGCGGTCCTGCTCGGCTTGGGCAAGGTCATCCTCAACGCGGATCGCCTCAGCTGAGGCCCGCTGAAGATCGTTCTGGGCAGCCTGGCGCGCTGACCGGTTCTGATCGACGCGACTGGCTAGGTCATCCACTGACCGCCCGATGCGCTGACGCTCGCGGGCGAGGTCACTGATCGCCTCGTATGCCCTGCCTGCGTGGTCCCTGAGCATCCAGTTGCGCCACACGAGGTCATTGGCGTCGCGGGTGTCGAGCGCTGTCGCCGCCATCGATGGCGGACCCCCTCCGACGTAGGCCTCCACCACGTACTCACGTGCATGCCGGTGCGCCACTTCGACACGATCAGCAGCGTTGCGGTCCCTTTCGGACATGGCGTCGAGCTCGGACTGGAGCTCGGCCTGTTGCTGTTCGAGGGTGGCAAGATGGGACCGGGCGTCACGGTCGGCCGCGTTGGCATCGTGTGCCCGCGCGAGCGCTCGTTCGTGGGCCTCTTTGACCTCGGACCTCCGCCGATCGCGGTCAGCCCCCGTGGTGCGGCCAGTTGCGCCGCCCGCTGTGCGGTCAGTGGTGCTGCGCGTCGCGGGACCTGCGGGGTCGGCCTGCTCTGCCCAGCCTGCACTCGATGCCCCTCCGATCACCCACACCGCCAGCACCCACACTGTGAGCACCAGCGCTGCCAGCAAAGCCGCAGGCAACGCCTGCATCCCCGATCGGGTCGACGATCTGGGGGTTGGGCACCTGATCACCCTGACGGTATGGGTCACCAGCATCACCGGGCAACAGAGCTATCAGAGTGCGGTGGGGCTCATGCGGTCGGCCGCCTGAAGAGGACGGCTCGCTTGCACTGGGACAGCACCTTGGAGGCGACTCCCCCGAGCGGGTTGCGGTTCGGCCCGCTACGACCGTGGGTGCTCATGGCCAGGATCGCGTCATCACGGCCCTGCATGAAGCTGACCAGACCCGACGCTGGGTCGGTGGACTTGACCAGCTCGTAGTTGACCTCGGACAGCTGGCCCTAAGACCGGTCACCTTCTCCTCGAGGTACGCGCGCTCACCCGCTATGTCCTCGGCCGACTCGTGCACGACCCCGACGAGCATGAACTTCAGCTTGAGGGCGCGCGAGAACTCGACGCCCAGCGAGAACACCTGCTCGGCGGAGGGCGAGCCGTCGGTGGAGACGACGAGCTCGGTGAGCGGCAGCCCGCGGCTGGTGTCTGCCTCGGGACCTATCACGAGGACCGGCACCGGCGCGTCCCGCAACACCTCTTCGGCAATGGGTGGGAGCGAGAAGCGCTTGCCCTTCAGCAACCCGCCTGCCTTGGTCTTGACCGAGATGCAGAGGATCGGGTTCGGCCTGAACCTCGAAGCCTCTACCAGCGCTCGGCCCAGGCTGTGCTCGAGGTCGACCCAGAAGTCGACGTCAGACCCGCTGAGGGACATGGCCCGCGACTTGAGCGCCTCGCGTGACGCTCGATCGCTCGCGTCAGTGTTGTTGACGATGACTATCTTGGCTCCGCAGCGCCACGCCAGATCTCCCGCAGGAGCAAGCGCGCTGCGTCCCTGCGGCGAGCCGTCGAATGGAACGATCACGTTCTCGTACACGCAGACATTCTGTCCCAGATCCACCACGGTGAACCACTGCGGTTCGCCAGCGCTCTCGAAACACCGCCTCACCAGCACCAAGTGCGCCATGAAGCAAACCGACCGCCACGGCACATCACATGACTCGTAGGGCCTGGGCGAAGCACCGCTAGACTGCCGCACATCCCCGGAAGCTCGGTCGGCACAGGGGTGCATGACATACGGGACAAGAAGGAGGCTCGGTGGGAGCGTTCTGGGAGGAACCGATTTGAACGGTGTCCGCAGCAAGACCTGGAGGGCATCGTGGCCTTCGCTGCTGTAGGTCTCCTGCTGGTCTCAGCGGCGGCGATCGGGCTGGCTCTGCTCAGCACACGCCGCGCACGGACCGCCAAGGTCGAGCTCGATCGGCTCACGCGCAGCGACCCTCTCACCGGTCTGCCCAACCGCGTGATGTTCGAGGAACGGCTGGCCGCTGCTGTCGCCGAAGCCCGATCGACCAACCGTCGGATCATGGTCCTCATCTTCGAGCTGAACCGTTACGGCGCGATCAACGAGACCTACGGGCACGAGATCGGCGACTCGTTGATGAGGACTGTTGTCGAGCAGATGAAGCGGGCTTCCCCGGGGATCGTCCTCTACCGCTACAGCGGTCCCCAGTTCACTCTCATCGACACGAACGTCTCCACCATCGAGGTTGCCCGGACACGCGCAAGTGAGCTCCAGGCGGCGCTGGCCTCACCCTTCAAGGTCGCGCGCGACAGCATCCGGTTGACGGCAAGCATCGGTTTCACCGTGGCTGATCCCCGTCCCGAGAACTGGCGTGACATCCTCCTCGACGCCACCATCGCCCTTCAGGAGGCGAACGAACGCGGGGCAGGGAGCATCGCGAACTTCGAGATCTCCCTGAGAGACCGACTCAACCCCGCGACTGCCGAGCGTCGCCTCCGGAGCGCTCTTGACCAGGGCCAGTTCTCGTTGCTGTACATGCCGCTGGTGACGATCTGGGACAACTCCATCGTCGGGGTCGAGGCGCTGCTCCGATGGGCGGACCCAGATCGTGGCGGCGCGATCATCTCGCCGTCAGAGTTCTTGAAGGCGTTGGACGAGACGGGACTCATCGTTCCGGTCGGCGCTTGGGTGATACATGAGGCGTGCCGGCAGACCGCGCTGTGGCAACAGGAGTTCGCCCAGCGAGATCTCACGACCACCGTGAACGTCTCGCCGCGCCAGTTCGCGCAGAGCGACTTCGCGGACGTGCTCGAGGACGCCATCGCCGAGACCGGCGCAAACCCCGAGAGGCTGTGCATCGAGATCACCGAGACGAGCGCCGTGAGGGACATCGATGCCGCGTGGAGCTCGATGCGCCTCGCCAAGAAGCTCGGGGTGCAGCTGGCCCTGGACGACTTCGGTACCGGCTACTCGTCGCTCGCGTACATGCGTCAGTTCGAGCTGGACGTGTTGAAGATCGAGCCGTCCTTCGTGAAGGGTCTGGGTGCCAGCCGCGAGGACGAGGCCATCGTGCAGCAGATCATCGGGCTCGCTCACAACCTGGGCATCACCGCCGTTGCCGAAGGTGTGGACTCCGAGCTCCAGGCGGCGACCTTGAAGAGCCTCACCTGCGATCTCGCCCAGGGCTACTACTACAGCCAGCCACAGCCAGTGGAAGTGGTCGAGGCGATGATCCGCAAGGGCAAGGTGACACCAGGCGAGAGCCAGAAGAAGAGCGTCGACTGGTCAGGCGGCGGCGTCCGCGTGTCACCTGACGTCCTGTCCCCTTGAAGGCGCACGTTCGGGCGCTCCCGTGCGTTGCCGAAGTTGTTCGCTTGGACAGGCCACGCGCAGAGTAAGCGCCCAGGGTCCCCAGCCGATGCTGGGTCGACCATCCCCACCAACTAAGACCAAGAGACCGTGGCCGGGACGGAGCCCGCAGTTGGCCTCAGGTGACACGCGATCGTCATGTCCACAGGCCTTCCCTCCCCGCGATCGATGGGTTACCTTCGGGGAGGTCGGCTTTGACGACTCGTTGGATCTTGCGAAAGGCCCTGCGAGGCATCGCCCGTGAGCAACGCCGCTGCGGAGCCAGGAACTGCGGGAGCAAGACCATGGAGCACATGGGTCGCACCGGGAGCACCGGGAGCAAGGCCATGGAACGCATGGGGGCGGCCGGCGCACCCGCTTGGTTCGCGCTGAGCAGCACACGAGACTTCGCGGGGCACCCTCGGTGATGCAGCCTCCTGACCACCAGGAAGTGATGAAGAGCCTGGCCGAACAGCTCGAGTGGGTTCTCGATGAGATCGACCAGGGCAACGTGCTGGCCGACCAGGACGCTCGGCTGCGGCTTCGATTCGTCCTGGACGAGCTCGACCGGGCCACGCGCCCCGAGTCCGTCGTGCCACGCTCACCCGGGCGGGGCCTGTCTGACCCTTGATCGAGCTCAGACGAGGCGATCTTGCAGGTAGGACGCCAGCTGGTCGGCGGCGACACGATCCTGTTGCATGGAGTCACGCTCGCGAACCGTCACCGCCCCGTCGTCCAGCGACTCGAAGTCGATGGTCACGCAGTAAGGCGTGCCCAGCTCGTCCTGACGCCGGTAGCGCCTGCCGATGGCCTGGGTCTCGTCGTAGTCGGTCGAAAAGAGCGGCTGCAGCGAGGCGAGCACGCCGCGCGCCATCGGCAACAGGGCTTCCTTCCTCGACAGGGGCAGGACCGCCACCTTGTAAGGAGCAAGCCGGTGATGGAGGCGGAGCACGACGCGCTCGTCGCCCCGCACGAGCTCCTTGTCATAGCCAGACAGGATGAAGGCCATCATCGTGCGCGTGGCGCCCGCCGCCGGTTCGATCACGTGGGGCACGTACCTCGTGCCCGTACCGGGATCGAAGTAGTCGAGGCGCTCACCTGAGTGCTGGCTGTGCTGGGTGAGATCGAACGCCCCCCGGTTGGCGATGCCCTCGAGCTCGTCCCATCCCCACGGGAACAGGAACTCGACGTCTGAGGTGTCGCTCGAGTAGTGAGACAGCTCCTCTGGCCCGTGGGCGCGAAGGCGCAGCTTGCCATCTGGGATGCCGAGGTCCGAGTACCACTGACGACGCTGGTCGCACCAGTACCGGTACCACTGCGTGGCCTCGTCAGGGGGAACGAAGTACTCCATCTCCATCTGCTCGAACTCACGAGTGCGGAACACGAAGTTCTGGGGCGTGATCTCGTTGCGGAACGACTTGCCGATCTGTGCGATACCGAAAGGAGGCTTCTTCCGGGTGGTCGTCAGCACGTTCTTGAAGTCGACGAACATCCCCTGGGCGGTCTCTGGCCTGAGGTAGGCAACCG
>JAHFUU010000521.1 GCA_023264915.1 Microthrixaceae bacterium
CGAAGGCTCGCCCGACATGCACTACATCCTCAACGACAAGTCGAAGGTGTGGTCCGAGAACATCATGGAGCTCTACGAGGAGGCCGTCGCTCGCCAGTGGAGCGCCACGCGGGACATTCCCTGGAACGAGCTGCAAGAGCTGCCCGACGACATCGAGCACGCCATGTGCCAGCTCTGCACCCTTCTCTCAGAGGTCGAGATGATCGCGTCCGATCTCCCCGCCAAGTGGCTGTGGCGAATGAACCACGACTTCCTCGAAGCGAAGATGTTCCTCTGCACCCAGATCATGGACGAGGCACGCCATTCGGAGGTGTTCCGCAAGCGTGCCCTCGCCAACGGCGGCGGGCTGTTGAAGTCGAAGGGGGGCTCGGCGAGCCTGCTCCGCAGCATCCTCGACGCCAAGACCTACATCCAGGCCTCGGCGCTGATGCACCTGCTCGGCGAGGGATTCGTGCTCGACATCTTCAGGCAGGGTGAGCTGATCTCACCCACCCCTGTCGAGAAGAAGATCTTCCGGATGGCGATGCAGGACGAGGCGAGGCACGTGGCCTACGGGACGCTGCACCTCCGTTACGCGATCGAGCACGACCCGGACATCGCCGAGGAGATACACGAGGCTCTGGACCACGGCGAGGGAGTGCTCATGAGCTTCGGCACCAACCCAGAGGTGTCCACGGCGATGGCCACGCTGCTCGCCGGTGGCGTCGACGAGATCGAGGAGAAGGGCTTACCTCTCGCGGCCGACCTCACGGTCAAGCTGCTGACCTCGTACCTTGCTCGCTGTGAGCGAGCCGGGCTGCGCAGGGTCGAACGCACGGTGCTGCCGCTGGACCTGCTCGGCATAGATGGCGAGAACTTCAGCCCCGCGATCTGAGAGGAGATCGACATGACCACCCAACCCATCGACTCTGTCGGGTTCTTCGATGCCCTCGCAACGGAGATGAACGCCCACCCTGAGGTCTATGACATCCTCGGCGACGTCGAGATGGCGATCGTGTTCGTGATGACCCGGCCCGGCGGCACGGCCTTCCGTGCCAAGCTCACCTTCGACGGGATCCAGTGCACAGGTGTCCAAGAGGTGGGTGAGGGTGCCGAGAGCGACGGGGACTGCTGGGTCGAAGGCGACGTGTCTGACTGGCAGGCCATGTTAGACGACATCTTCGCCAACGGCCAGGCAGAGGGTCGCCAGACCATAAACAGCTTGACCTTGCTGGGTGACCGCCTGGCTGTGCACGGAGAAGACCCGATGGGGGTAGACCGGTTCTTCCGGTTCAACCAGACCGTTCAGAACTTCCTCGACGGTGCCGCCAACCTCACCGTCCCTGCCTGAAGGAGCACCCGATGGACGCACCTCCGTGCCCCCACTGCGGCGAACCGCTGGATCGAGTTGTCGATGTCCCATACGGATACTGGGAGTTCGACGGCGAGCGCTACCAGCTCCGGACCACCGCCGACACGGTCGAGCTCTCACCGTTCGCATGCGCTCGATGCCTACGCGCACTGGGCGAGTTCCATCCCCAGGACGCGGTGAGGGCCCCCTGAACGGGCTTCGTCGGACGACTCGGATGCGATGAGCTGCCAACCCTTCGCCGCGTCCGGTCCCGGACGACACGACGTGCGCGACCGCAGCGGTCACCGCGGTGCCGGGCTGCCCCTGGCGAGATCGTTCACCTACCCAGCTCCCGCGGCCCGGGGAAGATCTTTCTGCAGTCACGAACCGGAGCGGCGCGCCGAGCCATGAGCCACACCGTCATCGAGGACGCCTGCATCGGCTGTGGGGCATGTGAGTACGCCTGCCCGACCGGTGCACTGACCAAGACAGATTCGTTCCTCGGTCTGTTCGAGATCGAACCGCTCACATGCAACGACTGCGGCCAGTGCGTCCCGAAGTGCCCTGTCGATGCGATAGCCGTCGACCCCGCGTGGGCCCGATGCCAGGCGCGGGGATGCCCCCTGTCGAGCAACCGCATGGCCACAACCGAGTGCACCTTCTGGCTGCGCAGATGCACCACGTGCGGTTCGCCCATGTGGCGCGAGCGCGAAGGGCCTCCCCGCGGTGACGAGCTGACGGTGCCGGCGGCACTCGATGACGATCAGCGCTGGGCATGCCCGACGTGTGACCTCGCCCTCAAGGTCACCTGCCCCAGGGTTCGCCAGTCAAGGCGTGCCGTAGGTGCCGATACTCCGTAGTCCCAGGACCCCGAACCGGGCAAGCGCTCGTCTATGACGGCACCCCGGCGAGCCCGGCAACCGGATCGGCCTTGGGGCTCCCTCCCGCCTGCGCATCGGCGCGCGCCAAGCCGACGAGCTTGGCCTGCTCGACCAACCACTCGCCGGCAGAGGCCGCCGCCGGCGGCGAGAGGTGCAGGCCATCTGTCCGGAACTGCTGGCCGTCGATGGACTGGCGGCAGGCGCCGCCGGGGCAGAGCCAACCGGCGAAGTCCACGACCTGGACTGTCGGGTGGCGGCCACCAACCGAGCGGTAGATCGCGTTGAGGCAGTCTGTCCGCTGGCGGTGGTTTGCCGGGAGGACGCCGATGCTGCGGTCGTCGGCATAGGGCGAGAGCGTCAACAGGATCGGGGCCGTGGTGTGCTGCTCGAGCAGCTGGAGCCGGACCTCTAGCTCGCTCGCATACCAGCTGTCATACCTCCTCTCGCACGGCCTTGTGTAGACACCGTCGACCTGGCGCTCCTGTATGGCGGCGGTTCCCAGCATCAACACCACCGCATCTGGCTTGAACAGGGCCAGTGCGTCGGGCCAGAGCTGCGCCCAGCCCTGGCAGTCGGGCTTGTCGCTCACGTAGATGTTCAGCGGGAACCTGATACGACCG
>JAHFUU010000522.1 GCA_023264915.1 Microthrixaceae bacterium
GCTGACGAGCGAATCACTCACCAGGGTCGGGCTTGGCATGGCGTTGGTGTTCCTCGGGGTGTCTGTGCTCGGGCCGATCCTGGTCACTCCGCTGAGTGGCCTGCTCGGGGCAGTTCCCGCTGCCACGGCTGGGGTCACGGGAGCCCTTGCCCGCGAGAACTCCCGCCGGAACCCCAAGCGCACCGCCGCGACGACCTCGGCGTTGATGGTCGGGGTAGCGCTGGTGGCCTTCATCGCGATCATCGGCCAGTCCTTCCGCGCCGCGACCGCCGAGGCCGTGGATCTGGCTGTGATGGGTGATCTCGTCGTGAACGCCCCTTCGGTCGGGCTGTCAGGCGTGAGCCCCGCACTCGCGGAGGCTCTCAACGACCAGCCCGAGGTCGCGGCCGCCGCGAGCCTCCGGGTCGGCATCGCTCTGGCTGACGGTCGCCCGAGCCTGTTCTTCGGGGTGAACCCCGAAAAGCTCGAGAAGGTCGTCCGATTCGACGTTCCCGAAGGCTCCCTGTCTGACCTCCGGGGCGAAAGCATCGCGGTGATGCGCAAGATCGCAGACGAGCACCACCTCTCGATCGGCTCGCAGCTGCACGTGCACTTCCAGTCATCGGAGCCAGACCAGGCGAAGCCCCCTCGGAGCTCTGGCTCCTCTTCTGGTGAGCGAACCCTGAAGGTGGTTGCCATCTTCGACTCGGAGCTGCTGCGTGGAAGCGCGGGGTACCTGATGAGCCAGGGCCTGTTCGAGGTCACCTTCCCGAAGGTGCAGCAGAGCGACCTTCAGACCTATGTCAAGCTCGCTCCGGGTGTGTCCCCAGAACAGGGCCGCGAGCGACTTCAACCGATCGTCGACCGCTACCCCCCAGCTGAGTTGCAGGACCTCAACGGCTTCAAGAACGCCCGGAGCCAGCCAATCGATCGATTCGTGTCATTCATCTGGGCACTGCTGTTGATGGCGGTCCTGATCGCGGCCATCGGCATCCTCAACACGTTGATGCTGTCGGTCCACGAGCGGACCCGCGAGCTGGGCTTGCTGCGAGCGGCCGGGATGAGCCGCTCGCAGGTGCGAGCCTCGGTCCGGTGGGAAGCGCTGATCATCTCGATCATGGGTACGACGGTCGGTCTTGGCATAGGAGTGTTCTTCGGGTGGGCGATGGTGAGAGCGGCCGCCGACGAGGGCCTGCGCACGTTCGCGGTCCCCGTGGTGCAGCTTTGCGTGATCGTCATGCTCGCGGGCGGGGTCGGCATCGTCGCTGCCGCGCTCCCGGCCCGGCGCGCGGCCAACCTCGACATCCTCGAAGCCATCACCGCCGAGTGAGCGGTACGGTGGCTGCCGTGACAGATCCGGTACCGCCAACCGAGCCCGCCAGCGACTCTGTGGACACTCCTGCGATCGGGCCACCGACGCGCGAGGCCGAGCGCCGGCACTCGCCTGAGGTTCTCGCACGATCGGCCCGGATCATGGATGCAAGCGGCGCTCGCCGCCAAGTGATCACCGTGGTGTGCGCACTCGGCCACGTCCACAACCCGACCTTCGCCCGCGAGCTGGGCGACGACCCGCGCTTCGCGGTGATCGGGCAGTGCACCTCGGTCGACGAAGCCGAGAGGTCGGTGATCGACCTGATGCCGGGTGTGGCCCTGATCGGGCTCAGGCTCTCACCGGAGCCTTCCGACGCACCACGGCTCTGCGCAACGCTCAGGGACCAGTGCCCGCCTGTGGCCATCGTGGCTGTCGGAGACGATGACTCCGCGGAGGTGCTCTTTGAGTGCGTGCGGGCCGGCGCCCGCTCGTGCTTCACCGGGCGCGGCGCCACAGGCACCCCTTCGGGCACCCTTGCCCGGGTGGTGACGGGCACCCAGCGAGGCGAGTCGCTTCTGAGCGCAGCCGTCACACAGAAGGTTCTCGACGACTACGAGCGGCTCGAACGCTCACCCGGGGATGTGCTGGCACCGACACCGGAGCTGACCGCCGAAGAAGAAGAGGTGCTGGGCCTGCTCGCCGCCGGCGAGACCCCATCGAGCATCGCCGACGAGCTCGAGGTCACCACGCGGGTCGTCGGGCTGCACGCGGGCCATGCAGTCGCCAAGCTTCACCGCACCTACCACGACGACTCGGTGCTCGCTCAACTTCGCTGATCCAGCTGCGAGTGCCGCCGGGCTCGGCTGAGCGGTCTCACCGGCCATGCGGGAGCGACCCGGCGCCACCTGACACCCGCGTACCCAAGACGCCCTCGAAGCACAGGGCCTCGGGGAACCCGGCGCCTGCGGGGAACGATCGACGACCTGTTTGTCGGAGTGCAATCGTCTTTGTCGGAGTGCAAGCGTCTTCGTCGGAGGGCAAGCGTCTTTGTCGGCGCGTGAGCTCCTCAGAAGCCCACGCATGCGACTTGACGGATCGCGCCAGGCACTGCCGGGCCGGTGCAGGCGGTGGCCTTGTCCACGACCGCCCAGTGCGAACCGTCGGCCTGCAAGACCACGACCTGGGGCGGGGCGCTGTTCTCTCTCGGGACCTTGGCGTACGCGTAGGCCCAAAGCCCCTCGCACGCGAACTGAGGAGGCTCGGATAGCTCGAGATTGCCAGCTGTCAACCCGTCCTTGACTGCTTGGAGCGTGCACGGAACTGGGGCGGCTCCTGCTGGCGCGGTGGTACCCGGCACGGACCCGGCAGGACCGGGTCGAAGCACAGACCCCGGCGAAGCCGGCCCGGCTCGGCCGACAACGGTCCCGACCGTTCCGGGGACCGCGAGCGATGCCGTCGAGGAGGAGCCCAGCCCCTGCCCGCCAGAGCCGGGCGCGGAGCGCTCATCGCCGCAGCCCGAGGCGACCACGGCCGCGCCGA
>JAHFUU010000523.1 GCA_023264915.1 Microthrixaceae bacterium
CAAGGTTGCCGAGGGATGTGACAAGGCCTGCGGGTTCTGTTCGATTCCGTTGTTCAAGGGCAGGCAGCGGTCCCGTGACCTCGCAGGCATCCTGGCCGAGGTCGATTCCTTGCAGGTGCGCGAGGTGATCCTGGTAGCTCAGGACCTTGGCTCCTTCGGGCGGGACCGGGGGACCGACCAGCTCGTCGAGCTGGTGTCGGCGTTGGGGAGCCGCGTCGATTGGGTGCGCCTGCTCTACCTGCACCCAGCGGAGCTGACCGACGCTCTCATAGAAGCCATCCTTTCCACCGGCGTGCCGTACTTCGATCTGTCCCTCCAGCACGTATCGGGGTCTTTGCTGTCGAGGATGCGCCGCTTCGGGAACGCAGACGTGTTCCGCGGGCGCATTGACGCCATCCGGTCAGCCGAGCCGCGGGCGGCTCTCCGGTCCAACTTCATCATCGGTTACCCCGGTGAGACCGACGCTGACCACGATCAGCTGGTGGAGTTCTTGCACGCCGTCCAGCTCGACTGGTGTGGGTTCTTCGCGTTCTCCAACGAAGAGGGGACCTACGCCGCTGGCCTTGACGGAGCGATCGACCCTCTGCTGGTGAGCGAGCGCATGGCCGAGCTGCAAGAGATCCAGGAATCCATAACGTCGAGCCGCCGCGAAGCCCTCGTGGGCAGCAAGGTCACGGTGCTGGTCGATTGCCGAGGCCAGGCGCGGAGCTATCGAGAGGCGCCGGGGATCGACGGCATCGTGTCGGTGCCGGCATCGCTCGATCCTGGGCAGATGGCCGAGGTCGAGGTCGTCGACGCAGTCGGTCCCGACATCATCGCTCGCGGAGCGGTGGCCGAGTTGGTGTCTTGATGAGTGAGGCCTCGGCGTACGGGCCGTCGGCGATCGCCACTCCGGCCAACTTCTTGACCGTGACGCGGCTGCTCGTGTCCCCACTGCTGTTCGCACTGATCGCGCGGGGTGACCGAACCTGGTCGGTGTTCGCCCTGTGGATTCTGCTCGCGAGCACCGACGGCATCGACGGCTACATCGCTCGCCGGCAGGGAACCACTCGTAGCGGTGCCTTCCTCGACCCACTGGCGGACAAGGTGCTGGTGCTCGGTGCACTGTGCTCCCTGGCGGTGGTCGGCTACTTCTCCTGGGTACCTGTCCTGGTGATCGGGGCACGCGAGCTCGGCATCAGCTTGTACCGGGTCTACTGGGGTCGTCGAGGCCTTGCCGTCCAGGCCCGGACGTCGGCCAAGGTCAAGACTCTCTTGCAGTCGATCGCGATAGGCGCGGCCCTGTTCCCTGCACTTGTCGACACGGCGTCGGTCGTGGCGAACGGCTTCCTTTGGGCCTCGGTCGTGGTGGCGATCGTGAGTGCCGCCCAGTACCTGGTCGACGGGTCGCGGGCCCTGACGACCATGCAGGAGGGGCCCGACCTCATCAGATGAACCTGCCCAGATGACCACGATGTGCCTGACCCAGGCGCGAGGGTTCACGTTCCCGCCGCGTGCGTGGTGGGCTTGCGCCCGCGCGCGCTGGTCGCGAAGCGATCCGCGTTCGAAGGTTGAATGGCCTGGTGGCCCACGACATGCGATGTGAGGTCATCGCCGTGGGCACCGAGCTGTTGCTCGGCCAGATCGTCGACACCAACTCGGCCTTCATCGGCGAGCAGCTGTCGATGGTGGGCATCGACTCGTTCTTCCAATCCAAGGTCGGCGACAACCGTCTACGGATAGCGCAGGCAATCCAGATCGCGCTCGGGCGGAGCGACGCGGTCATCGTGTGCGGCGGCCTCGGGCCCACCCAGGACGACATAACCCGGGACGCCATCGCGGATGTGATGGGTGTTCCGCTGGTGCGCGATCCCCTCATCGAGGATCGGATACGAGCCATGTTCATGTCTCGAGGGCGGCAGATGCCTTCGAACAACCTCCGCCAGGCTGAGGTCCCAGCCGGCGCCTCTGTGCTGCCCGTGCAGCCGGGGACCGCTCCGGGCATCCGCGCGACGGTTGCTGCCGGGGGGCAGGACAAGGTCATCTACGCCTTGCCGGGAGTGCCTTGGGAGATGCAGGAGATGCTCGTCGGGGCTGTGCTGCCGGACCTGTCAGAACGTGCCGGCCTCGCTTCGGTGATCGGCTCGCGGGTCATCCGCACGTGGGGCCACAGCGAATCCGCGCTGGCCGAGCGACTGGCGCCTTACCACGACGAGCTCGATCAGTCGGGGCGGGCGACGCTTGCATTCCTGGCGAGTGGCATCGAGGGCCTGAAGGTTCGCCTCACCACCAGAGCTGACTCTCACCGGGAGGTGCAACGCACCCTCGGCCGCGAGGTCGACCGGGTGGCATCGTTGCTCGGGGATGCTGTGTTCAGCACCGATGACGAGTCGATGGAAGAGGTCGTGCTGGCCCTTTGCGAGTCGCAGGGCTTGACGCTCGGTACGGCCGAGTCGGTCACCGGCGGGCTCATAGCCTCGCGCCTCACCGAGGTTGCGGGTTCGTCGCGTGTGTTCCGTGGCGCCGTCGTCTCTTACGCGAGCGAGGTCAAGTTCGATCTGCTCGGTGTCCGCCCCGGCCCGGTGATCTGTGACGAAGCGGCAGGAGAGATGGCTCTCGGCGCGTGTCGCGTGCTCGGGTGTGACGTCTCGGTAGCTGTCACGGGAGTCGCCGGTCCTGACCCGCAAGAGGGCCACGGCCCAGGCACTGTGTTCTGCGCGACATGCGTGGATGGAGAGGTGCGGCCAAAGATGCTGCGACTGCCCGGGGACCGCCGGCGCGTTCGTCAGTTCGCGTGCATCTCGGTGCTCGACCTGCTTCGCATGCGCCTCTCGAAGCGGGTGTGAGT
>JAHFUU010000524.1 GCA_023264915.1 Microthrixaceae bacterium
AGTGCCACTGACGCGAGAACCAGGACAGCCGCGACAACCGCCAGCCCGATCAGCGTCAGGCTTTGGGGGGCGGTGGCGTCCTGTGCCTGGTCGAGCAAAGGCTGCACCGGAGGGCTGTCGGGCACAGACGCCTGATCGAGCCCGGCGACCTGATCTGCCCCGAGCCAGCTGACCGTTGCCAGCACCGCCTCGCCGACCACATGCCGGCCGTCGTCGAGCACGTACTCGCGGCGGACGCCCAGCCCAGAAGCCGACGGGCTCCATTCGAACCCGAGAGCTTGGGCAACGCCTGCCAGGTCCAGCTGCAGCGTGGCCGGACCTGAGGGGGCGCCAGGCGCCAGTCCCGAAGCCAGCCAGCGCCCACCATCTGACTTGTCGAGGGGCGGTACCGAGAAGCCGTCGAGAAGCTTGATCTCCCCTGCTGTCCTATCTATGAAGGCGACGTCGGTGACCACGGCCCGCTTGTTGAACGTGGGGGCGATCCTGATGAAGTCATATGCCTTGGTGACCTTCTGGCCAGCGACCATGGTCGGCTCGGTCTCGGCGAAGCGGACCTTGATGGCCTTGTTCTCGAGCGAGAGGACCGGCCCGGCAGGCAGGCTCACGAACTGGCCCGAGTGGTTGCCGTCAGCATCGGTGACCGCGCCCACGCCTGCGCTTGGGAGCTGGCCCATCGGCACCTCACCGAACATCGCTGCCCGGGAGTAGTAGGGCGAGACGGTGAGCTGGCGCCCGTCGTTGCCGGTCTCGACCTCGGCCCAGACCGCCTGGCCTTCGGGGGCCTGAGCGAGCGGGAGGGCAACCACGGCCATCCCGCTCGCGGAGAACCTGGCGTCGGTGTCGTTCGCCTCGATCGTGGACCAGACCGGCTGGTAGTTCCACGCTGCCCCTGTCGGGGGCATGGGAGCCTTCTCGGCCTTCCAGGACACGACCCCGGCACCGTTGTACACCAACGATGCTCTCAGCTGGGCGCCGCCGGGGTCACCCACGACGACCGAGACTCGCCACTGGCGTGCCGGAAGCGCGAACGGGGCCTTGAACTGAACCACGACCTGCGGGCGGGCCGGTTCGGTGGATGCGGTCATGTAGAGGTTCGTCATCTGCCGCTCGACCGGCACCTCCGCCGCTGGAACCGCGCCCACCAGGGGCGCGGGGAAGAGCTGCACGCCGCCAGCGTCAACCAGCGAGGCGACCGTCGAGGGATCTGCGGAGCTGGGTGCGACCGAGGAGGACGCCTCGATGCTGGACACGCTCTGGGCCCCGGCGCGTGTCGTCGGGAGCGAGGCAGGCGTCTGTGTCGTCGATGCCGGGACCGCCGAGGCTTGGACACTCGAGGAGGGAGCACCCTGGCTCGTCACTCCTGCCAGCCCGGGGCTGGAAAGGGATGCAAACGCCACCAGCGCGGCGACCGCACCGAGCCACACGTGCCTGATCCGGGGACCCGGCACCTCCCGGCGCTGGGTCGGCGGCCCATCACCGTTGCGGGGCAAGTGCCCATCCGGCTGCACGACCGCCGCAGAGCCCGCCAGTGAGCGTGAAGCTCCCGGGCCGGGCGCCTGGGATGTGCCGCGACCGCAGCCCCTCTGGGACCCGGACACCTGCGCTTGGTAAGGGCGGGGCCGACGTTGCCGTCGTGGCGATGCTCGCAACATAGATGCCTTCTGCCTGCTCGACGTCACATGACGCTGTGTGCGGACCACTCACCCGGACCCCACGAGGCCGCTCTGTAACTATGGCCAGCGAGCCCCTCTGGCACAAGCACCATCACCAGCCGAAGGCCCCCTCGGCTATCAGGTAGGCACCGAAGGCGACGAACAGCACCGACGCACCGATGCGGACCACCCGTTCAGGCAGCCGGTTTCCCAACCATGCACCGACACCGATCGCGACGGCGTCCGCTGCAACCATGCCGATGGTCGAACCCAGCCACGTCCCGATGACATCGTTCTGGGCGGCAAGGGTGATCGTGGCAAGCATCGTCTTGTCGCCCAGCTCGCTGACGCCAAACGCGACACTCGCCGCGACGACAGGTGATCGCCCCGATCGCTCGGCCTCTTCGATGAGGCGGCTGTCTGAGTC
Source organism: Microthrixaceae bacterium (assembly GCA_023264915.1). Classification (GTDB taxonomy): domain Bacteria; phylum Actinomycetota; class Acidimicrobiia; order Acidimicrobiales; family Acidimicrobilacustridaceae; genus JACPNV01. Next base: position 2,080 of record JAHFUU010000524.1, read on the forward strand.
GTCGAGCTCGTCACCACGAAGGGTCCACCACGCGAACCCAAGGAACGCCAAGCCCGCGACGACTGACACCGCTCGTGTGGGGATCGCCGCTCCGAGAACCGACCCGATGAGCACAGAGACCATGTGGACGACCGCGGTGGCGATCGTGATCCCGACAAGGATCTGGGAGGTCTTGAAGGTCGCAGCGAACGCCATCGCCAGGAGCTGGCTCTTGTCACCCATCTCAGCGACGAAGATCGTGACCAGGGCCACCACCAGCGCCGAGCTGAACCCGTCCACGGCTCAGCCCTCCTTGATGACCGCATACCAGACGCGATCCCCCGCAGAGGACAGGAGCTCGCCAAGGCGCGCCATCCGCCGGTACAGCTCACGCTTGCCCATCACCTCACGGACGTCGTCATCGAGCAGCGATGCCGACATGCCTATGCGGTAGAGGTGCTCGATCGCGTGGTCGCACTTGATGGCACGGTCCGCTGCCGCGGTGGCAGCCTGGTGATCGTCGACGATGTGGGTGATCGCCTCCTGGAGCGCATCGACGCCTTCGACGAGCTTGTGAGCCATCTTCGCGATGCCCTCGTCGGGTTCGATGTCCAGCACATCCGCCTCGCGAACGACGTTCTTCATGCTGTTGACGATCAGCTCGAACCCCTCAGCGAGAGCGAAGAGATCCTCGCCATCTATCGGGGGAGCGAAGGCGGTGCGAAGCTCGCGCAGGAAGGCGCGCTTGAACTCGTCGGCCTGGTTCTC
>JAHFUU010000525.1 GCA_023264915.1 Microthrixaceae bacterium
GCAACGACGAGCAGGGCCGCAGCAAGGGCGGCGAGCAGACTCCGCTTCATGGGGTCACAGCGTCAGATAGACGACGCCCAAAGCGTTCCAGACGATGGTGAACGTGCCGCTGGTGACCGTCTGTGAGCCACCGAAATAGTGGTAGCTCAGGCCCTGATCGGCGACCGGAGCCGCGAGCGTGTCGTCGTAGACGAGGCAGCCATACGTGCCCACGAGCGTCGTGGTCGAGTTGGCCGAAACGGTGTCGGTCGAGTCGAACGTATAGACGTTCGTGCTGAAACCCGACGTGACCGAGAGGCTACGTCCGGCAGCTGGCCAGCCTGAAGCGTCGAATACACCGCCCGAGGCCCAGACACCAGCCGCGTACGCAGTCGACGCCGAAGCCACGGTCTGTGATGGCGTGATCGAGTTGTCGAACAGCGCCGCCTTGAAGGTGTCCGCGTTGGCATCGAGCGCGGTCGTGTTCTCCATCACGTCCGTGATGGTGGCCGAGAAGATCTTTGAGTTAGACCAAGCCATCAGATCAGCCCTTTCTGTGCTGCCTTCGCTGCGGCAAGTGCCTCTTGGGCAGCCACCAGCTGCGCCTTAGCCTTCTCGACCGCACGTTCGGCCGAGGCTACCACCCGCGCAGCGTCATCATAGACAGCAGCTACTCCCCTGAGCCTGCCTTCCTCGATCCTCGCTGCCATCTCTTCATCCGGCAGGATCGGCCCATCGACCGCCACTGCCTCGACCTCTCCGGCGCCGCCTGCGCCGCCTGCGCTTTCGACCATCGGGCCTCTCCTATACTCTGGCGGTTGCGGTGGGGGCGAAGACGATCGCGTCCTGCCCATCATCTCGGGTCGTGACCACGGACATCACGGGACGACCGTTCTCGTCCGTCTGGACCATCTCGTTGCCCACGTAATCCTCGCGCTCGCGCGCTTCCACCTTGGCCTTCGTGCCGAGGGGCAGCATCGGCGCGGTCAGCCCGCGCAGGCCCAAGCAGGTGTGGAAACGCACGTGGGGGCGCACCTCGTGGGTGACGTCGGCGAACGAGCAGTTAGGGCAGTACCAGCGATGGATCGTCACGATCCGGGGCAGCGAGTCGGCGCTCTTGATGTCCATCAGCTCAGCTCGTCCATATCGGCCTTGATCTCGAGGAGGAGGGGATCGATCTCCATCGCCCCGATCTCCTTGGCGCGGATGGTAGCCGTTTCCGGGTCGGGTGGCGAGACCGAAGTCGCAGCCGCCGATGGAGCGCCGATCGACAGCTCATATGCGGTCGGGATCTTCTCGAGCGTCACGAGGCCCTGTGCCGTGTTGGCCATGAGCTGGTTGTACGGGTTCGTGATGTCTGTCGGATCGCCGATCGGTGGCAGGCCGATGTCGGTGCGGGCCTCGTTGATCGTCTGGCTGGGCATGCCGGCGAGGGTGAACTTGTGGGTCTGGGCCTTCGTGAGCGACTGCCGATCCGAGACCGCCCGGAAGCGGAAGGCGATGTTGTTCTCCCGTCCGCCCCAGCCCGGATCCCAGCAGATCTCGCTCGTGATGTAGTCCTGCACGGTGCCGAGAAGGGTGCGCAGGCCGCGATCCTCGGTGTTCTGCTGCTGGACCTCGCCGGAGGCTCGGTTGACGTCGAAGGTCACGCCGAGATCCTGTGGGGAAAGCTGGAGCACGGCCGCGATCTGGCGTACGAGCAGGATCTCCCACTCCATCATCTGCATGTCGCGGTTCGACTTGTGGAAATCGATGTACTTGGCGTTCTTGGTGCCGCCCCAGAAGGCCATCATGCCCTGACCGGCGATCTCGTTGTCCCAGAAAGCCTTGAAGCTCTCGACTTGCGTCGAGCGTGCGTTCTCACCCATGTCCATGATCCCGTCGGGCGCCGCCTGCTTCACGGTCCTCGCGTTGTAGAGCATGTTCGCGAGTTCGGCGTCGATAGTCATGCGCAGCGTCTCGAGGTAGCTGATCCCGATCGGGCTCGAGCTGCGGTTATGGATCTTGATATAGACCAGATCACTGTTGAGAAGTGGAACCTCGACCTGCGGGTCCGGGCAGAAGTAGTAGCGTGGCTCGCGCGGGTTGCCGCTCCAGAGGCGGTCGACCTTGATTGCGCCGCCATCGGTCGGCCACAGGTAGATGATCTCGCCCCTGACCACGCGCTCCTTCTCGATGGCCCCGGCATCGAGGGCCAGCATGTCCTCGGCGATCGCTGAGATAAAGGTGGCGTAGGATGGGTCGCCCGGGTTCGGCTGATCGAGAACCTCTCGAATGCGACGCATGAGGCCCGGATCTGGCTTTCGCATGTCGCGGTCGAAAGGCCCGAGGTCGTATTCGGCTCGCTGGAGTTGACCGGAACGGACGTCGAAGCCGGCTCTGATCCATGGGCTGTAGGTCGCCCAGTTACGATAGAGCTGCGGGTTCGACTTGCCGATCCGGCGCTGCGACGTGGAGCTGGCGATCGCGCTCGTCTCGGCATTGGGGCCGGCGACGCGTTTCAGGATCGTCGGGGCACGCAGCGCGAGCGCGTTGGTGACAACACCCATCAATGGCGCCCGAACTCGGCAAGGTGGTTGCGGACTAGCTCTGTCTGGGCCCGACGGATGAACTGTCGACCGAAATATGGGCCGACGAGCTTCATCGCCTCATTGAACGTGTAGCGTCGCGCATCGTCATTGGTGGCCTCGCGGATCGCGGCCACATAGGCACGATCGACGACATAGGTCCCGTCTGCGAAATCGATCTCCACGCCAAGATCTTCCATCGGCGGGCACGATACCACGCCGCAGACAGTCTCCCGCCCGAAAGATGGTCTCCCCGGAGAACCTATGCCCCAAGCCCAGC